>NZ_JAFQQZ010000050.1 GCF_017410345.1 Methanobrevibacter sp. | reverse complement strand
TGGATTTAATCCATCTCTTTTTCTACAAATTCAGCAACTTTTTCTTTAAACTCTTCAAGAGAGCATTCATTTTCAATCAAATAATCGGTTGTGGATACGACATCTCCAATACCGAATCCCAATTCTCTGTTTTCCCTTACCATGAATTCTTCAAAATCGGTTGTGTCGTCTTCTCTTCCTCGAAGTGAGATTCTTTTGAATCTGGTTTGAGGACTTGCATAAATTGAAACGGAAATAAAGTTTTCAAAGTTTTCCTTAAAGAGTTCAATTTCATATGGGCTTCTTATTCCATCCACTAAAATTGTTTTTATATTTCCTTCCTTTTCTAAAAGCTCTTTTATTTTTTGAACGGTAAGTTCGGCTACAATGTACTGTCCGAACTCTTCCCTTAATGTTCTGGCAGTTGTACCTGTGTCTTCTCCCCTTTCAGCTGCCTTTTCTCTGATTATATCGCCCATACTCACTACAAGTGCGCCTTTTTCCTTTGCGGTGTCGAAAAAAATGCTTTTTCCAGATCCTTGTAAACCGGTTACTCCTATCACTTTCATTATAATCCCATTAAATTATTTTTTATTCTTTTGATTTTTACGAAAATCCTAGTTATTGGAAAATATATTTATATTTTTAATTGTTATTAAATTTATCTTAAATAAAAACAAATTATTTTAATTTGATGGCTGCCAATGAATCCTTAAGATTCTGTTCATTGGAGAAAGCATTGACAATATTTTCTAAAAATTCCTTGTCATTTGCCTTTCCTGATTCCTTGAATTCCTTTGCTATTTTTGTCATCAATGGAACGGCCCTTACAACATTGTCCACAATGGATATGGTGGACATCTTAGCTGTTCTTGAAAGTGGATTCAAGTCAATGCAAATGATCTTCTTGCCGTTTTGAACCAACACTTCCGCTCTATCTCCATCTTCAAGAGGCACTAGCATGACATCTGCTATGTAGCTTCCCTCCTTGCTTGCTGTTGCTCTTGGACTGTTGAGGTTGTCGATATAAGCCAATTCCTCATCATTTGTGCCGAGAATGTCTTTCCAGCCCCTTTCCTTAAACATTCTTGTGATTATTTCCACCCGTTCTGGGGTTCTGTAGAATAGATTGATTTCAATTTTGGAATCGGTTGCCTTAGCAAGCTCTATGATTTCATCGATTGCAAGTGCTGTTGTATTGCCGTTTACAGAAAGAACAGGATTTTTAGCAAGCAATATGGTTGCAACAGCAGCTTCACATGCCTTTTTGGCAGATTCTGTAGTCTTTTCTCCAATCAGGTAATCAAAGGTTTCTCCTCTGCCATGGGCAATCATACCTGAATCGGCTAGATATCCTTCCTTAAAGGCATTCTTCACTTTATCTCTAAGCAATAATGATTCGTAACGTGGATGAGTTTTTGGTATCATAGTTACTATTATAGTTAAATTGATTAATAAAATTATAGTCTATTAAGATTATAATTCGAACTCTCAAATGTCATCATTAATTAAATTATTGCATTTATTTATATGATAACTTATAAACTATTATTAATTATTATAAAATGATTATTAAAAATCTATTTCAAGGAGACAAATTATGGATGAAAGAGTTGAAAATCCAGAATTAAAGGAAATCATGAAAACCGCACCTGAAGATATGAGCGAAGAGCAATTGGAAGCGTTTGTAGATGCTTTTATGGATGCAACATTTATCATTCCAGCTGAATTGAATTCAGATGCCGAAGCCCTCATCGACAAAACCGATGAGGAAATAGCTTTGGATGAGGAAATAGACCTTGAAGTCATGAGACTTGAAGATGAGGATGGAAACGTATTGTTCCCAATTTACACAGATGATGATGAGATTGAAAAATTGGCTGATGAAGAGGATTTCGATGTTTATGGTTTGGTCATTTCAGCGGAAGACCTTGCAATTCTGTTGTCTGAAACAGAAGAGGATGAGTTTGATGGGCTTGTCATAAATCCTTTCCATGAAAATGCCATAGAACTTCCTTTGGAAGCCATCTTCGAACTTTTTGATTTTGAGGAATGTGATGATCCTGATTGTGATGACCCAAGTCATAATCACTAATAAAAATAAATATAAAATAAATAAGATATGATGTTTAACAGATTCAGAAGAAAAAACAGCAATCTAATGGTTAAGAAACCGTCTGAGGAAGTATTGAAGGCTCATAATGATGCTGAAATCATCATAAAGGAGAACAATATAGACAGATTCCTTTTGAGCATGTTTATGGATGAAAAGGGAATCAACAAGTTCAATACCACTCCAGAGCTTGTAAATGAGTTCCTAACATCAGACTGGTTTTTAAACATTGACTTGAAATGCCTTCTTCAAATCGACAACGAATCAAAAAGGATTCGCACAAATGCTTATTTAACTGAAAAAGAGCTGATCTTTAAGGAAAAGGCAGATATCATCATCAATTTAACCAATATAATAGATTGCAGATTGGATGAAAAGAAGGTTGATATAATCTGTGATGATGTCTCTTATAAGGTCATGTTTGTCAATAAGAACTTGGCTAAGCTCTTTTTTGATTATTTAAGTAAAAATAGTAAGGAATAGATAAGATATTCCTATTATTCTATTTTTTCTTCTTTTTTTCTATTTTATTTAATTTTATTTTATTTTCTATCTATTCTTTTATTCATTATGGAAATATTCATAAACATTGGTGGCTACTTTTTCATTCATTCCATTAACTTCTTTTATCTCATCAACACTTGCCTTTTTAATGCTTTCCAAATCTCCAAAATGTCTTAAAAGTTCTATTTTTCTCTTTTTTCCTACACCAACGATATTGTCCAATGGGGATTCCTCAATCTTCTTGGATCTTAATTTTCTATGATAAGTGACAGCAAACCTGTGTGATTCATCCCTAACTTGCTGAAGGAGATGAAGGGCTTCATTATCCTGCGGAATTCTAATTGGGAAACTGCTGTTTGGAATGTAAATTTCCTCAAATTCCTTTGCAAGACCTATTATAGGTATATGGGTGAGATTATATTCCTTCAATACATCAACAGCCATGCCCAATTGGCCTTTTCCCCCATCGATAACGATAAGATTTGGTTCCTCTCCCAATTTTAATGGAACGATTCTTTCAGTTTCCGCCTCGTTGTTTTTAACGTGCTCTTCATTGATTCTGACTTTCTCATAATAAACTTTAAGAGGTTTCAGTCTTCTCTCTAAAAGCTCCTTCATCATGGCGAAATCGTTAGGTCCTGGAGTGTTCATCTTGAACTTCTTATACTGTTTCTTATTAGGTTTTCCATCCAGAAATGAAACTTTTGAGCCAACTGCAAGCTGTCCTGAAATGTTTGAGATGTCGTAGCCTTCGATGACCCTTGGAAGCTTTTCAAGCTTAAGGTATTTCTTAAGCTCGATCATTGAGTTTTCCATCTTCTGCTTCTGGTTCTTTATTATGTCTGCATTTTTGCTTGCCATTCTTACAAGACGGAGCTTATTTCCCTTTTGAGGAACTTTAATAGAAACTTTGTTTCCTCTCAAGTCGCTTAACCATTCCTCAATAAGCTTGTCATCAGGTATCTCTTCCTCTATTAGTATTTCCTTTGGAATATGCCTGTTTATTCCATAGAATTGCTTGATGAATGCGGAAATTACCTCGTCTGATGTTGTATGCTGGGAACCGTCCATCAGGAAATCGTCCTTTCCAATGATCTTGCCGTTTCTGATGTTCATGACCACTACAACTGCATTCTGGGTAGTATAGGATATGGCAATGATGTCTTGGTCAAGCTCATTGTTAAGCTCCACAAACTGCTTGTTCATGACTTCCTCAATGGAACTGATCTGGTCCCTTATGACAGCAGCCTTTTCAAATTCCTGGTTTGAGGCAGCCTCCTTCATCTCTGATTCCAAGTCCTTTATGATTTTTGTATACTTTCCTTGGAAGAAGAGGTCTATCTTTTTGATATGCTCCTGATATTCCTCTTTGGAAATACTTCCATCACAAGGAGCGTAGCAAAGGTCAATCTGACTGTTCAGGCATGGGCCGTCCATTCTCTTGCATGTTCTTATCCTAAAGAGCTGCTTCAGGAACTTGACGGTTTGGCGAACAGCTGTAACGTCTGTAAATGGACCATAGTATGAGCCCTTTTTTCCAATATCCCTTGTAATGACTATCTTTGGAAAATCCTCATCTGTTATCTTGACATAGGGATACCTTTTGTCATCCTTTAGGCTGATGTTGTATCTTGGCCTGTGCTTCTTGATGAGGTTGGCCTCTAAAATAAGCGCCTCCTTTTCAGTATTTGTTACAATATACTCGAGGCTGTTGAAATGGCTCATCAAGACTTGGGTCTTTGGCCTATCAAGGTTCTTTTGAAAATAGGACTTCACTCTGTTCCTGAGAGATTTTGACTTTCCCACATAGATGATTTCCTCATTCCTGTCCTTCATGATGTATATTCCAGGCTTTCTTGGAAGTTCATCCGGTGAGTTTACTTTAGTTGACATTTTGATACCTTGATAAGATTTTAATTTTTTTATTTTTATAATACTATTTTGATAATTCTTAACTTATATTAATTTTTATTTTTTATAAAGCTTGCTAAAAAATTATAAAAAATTTTTAATAATTTGAAAAATATAGATATTATTGAAAATTATTTTTTTTAATTTAAAAGGGGGATTGTAATGGCAAACTCAACATTCAGTAAAATAGTTAAATCATTATGGGTATTGGTTGCCTTCATTCCATTTTTAAATGGATTGGGCTTTGCTTACATAGGAGCAAAGGAATTCAAAAGAGAATGGATCATAGAAGGCCTGATTTATGAAATTCCTTGGTTCTTTACTTTCGTTTTTATAAATAACGAGGGCATAGCAGACATTTGGATTGGATTGGGATTATTGTTAATGTTAATTTGCATTGTCAGAACATTCATTGTATATTTCCAGCATAAGGACATACTGATAGATGATGATGAGGAATCCCAAATCGATATTGACAAGTCATTCAGTTCATTTTGGGTAATCTTTTCATTTATAATCTTTTTAAATGGTATTGGGTTGATAATCGTTGGATTGAAAAGAAACATGAAAAGATGGGTTTTTGAAGGTATAATCTTTGAGTTCCTATGGCTTTTATGTTTCATAACTGCCAGTTCAAGTGATATGGTTTTCAATTTCTTTTTGGCTGTAGCACTTGCAGGAATGGTCCTATCCATCGTAAAAACCTTCATGATCTATTTTGAAGAGGAAAAGATGGATACGGCAAATTATGCTTCCAAACCTATAGTTGAAACTCCGGCGGATACCAAGCCTAAAGCTGTAAATAATACAGGAAATGAGTATGCAAATTCAGAAATCATTCCTCAATTCAGGGCTTATAATACCAAAATAACTGGCTTAAAGGATACTTTCAATCAAAAGGAGGAAAATATCACCAATCTGATCAATCAAAGATTCAATGATGGGGAATTAAGCTATGACAGATTCATGACAGTCATAAACAGCTGTCATAAGATATTCTATCATCATGCAGATTCAGCATTAAGCATCATTGGATTGGCTTCAGAGTATAGTGAAAGATTGGATGAAGCAGTCAAGGAAAAAATAGGCATTTTGGAATCAATCAATGATGAAATGAATAATCTGATTGAAGAGCTCATCATCCATGATGGAGATGAGGGATCTGAAGAGGAATTGGATGAATTGTTTGGCAATATGGATGATTTGATCAATTCAGTAAAGGATTATAAATAATTATCCTTTACTCTTTTTTTTTAAAAAAAACAGTATTTTTATTTTTCATTATTTAAATTTTCATTTAAGCTTTTTATTTCTTCCCTTAATTCAGCATTCAATTCTTTAGACTCTTTCAGTTCTTCTTTTATTTCATTCAACTCTTTTTTAAGGGATTCAACATCTCTATCAATCTTATAGACTTTACTATGGACTTCACTAAGGTTTTTCCTGTTGAAGCTTAGATTTTCTTTTAAATGTGCGATGTTGTCGTCGTTTTCTGTGATGTTGAAGTCTTCATTCAATAATACTCTTCTTGCAAAATAAGAGGCAATTGCACCTGTGACTGTACTGAATATCAATACGCCGACAATGAGAATAAAGAGGCCAATCATCCTTCCAGCACCGGATTGCGGCAATATGTCACCATAACCTACAGTTGTAATTGTTGACAATACAAACCATAAGCTGTCAAACAAGCTGTTTATGCTTGGGTCGAATAGGTATAATCCCAGGGTAGATCCAAGCACAACAAGAAGGGTTACGCCAAATATTTCATCTAAATGGGTCTTTTTCAAGTAAACATCCATGGTTTCAAAGAATTGTGAGAATAGGGCAATGACCTTGATGAATTTCAAGACTCTTATCAATCTTAGGAAACGGGCATAGTTCAATACAAAAGGAAGCATGATCAAATCAAATGGAATTGCAGCTATGAGTTCTGTCCAATTCTTTAGGAAAAATCGTCTTTTGTCCTCTGCAATCCACATCCTTGTAAAGAATTCTATAAGCAGAATAATACATAAAGCGGTGTCAAAGACAATTATTCCATAGTACATGTTATCCGGAACTTCCGAAATCAATGTGAGTGTAATTAGGATCAAATCAATTACAATCATTATTGATAAAAAGAAATTGAATCGGTTACTTTCATTAATTTTCATATTTTGCCTCTGACAGTTTAGTTTTAAGATTAAGATTTTTTATTTTTCCTAATTAAAATTATCATTTTATTTGTTATAAATCTATTTGAAATTTAAAAAAATTTCATTTGGAATATATTTTTTCATGAATTCTTAAAAAAAGTATACATTTTTGAAAAATAAATACAAAACCTTATATACTAAAAATATTAAAGTAACTTTAGGATATGAAAATGTCCTGACAAATACATTAGAAACTAAGAATTTAATTAAATATTTAATTAAAATTTGAATGAAAATTGTAGGTGGGGGTTATGACACGTACTATTTTTCAAAAGATTACAAGCTCCTTATGGGTCTTGATTTCCTTTATTCCATTGTTTAATGGTTTGGGATTTGTATATATTGGAAACAAATATGGAAATGCCAACTGGTTTGCCGAAGGTATTCTGTATGAAATTCCTTGGCTGCTTGGCTTGATGTCCATGTCAAACTTTGGGGTTGCAACTGTATTTTTCATAATTGCATCCTTGGCGTCATATGTTTCCATCATAAGAAGCATTATGGTTGATTTCAAACTTCAAAAGCAGCTCAACCACTCAAATGTGATTGACAAGAGCTTTGAAGAAAAGATAAATGATGTAGTAGATTCCTTATGGGTTATGATTTCCTTCATTCCAATATTGAATGGTGTTGGATTGATTTATAAGGGAAAGACCACTCCAAACAAATCCTGGTTTACAGAAGGGCTCGTTTATGAACTTCCATGGATATTGGGATTTATAACTTGGGGCATCCAGCCGGTAAGATCAATCGCATTTGAAGTGGCATTGATTTTCTATTTCGCATCCATAATCAGATCAGTCATGGTGGCCAGCGAACCTAAGCCGATATATGGAAATAGGGTTGAAATACCTGAGGAAGCTGAATTTAAAGTTAAATCCAAAGAAACAAAAGAAGAAAACAAATCAGAAAAGGAATCTGTTGGTGTTAAAATTGAAGAGGGAACCATTCCCGCTTTCCAATTTTACAGAAAACAGTTTAAGGAATTGGAAGACTTATATCCTCAAAAGGAGAAAAATGCATTGGAATTGATTGAAAAGAGATTTGCACCTCCTCAACTGACTTATACAAGGTTTAAGGGAGTTGTGGATGACTCTCATGAAACATTCTACAGTCAATTGAATGCAGGATATAAGATTCTTGACTTAAGTACTGAATACAGTACTAAAGTGGAAGATGAACTTAAGAATAAGGTAATTGTTTTAAATTCAATCATTAAGGGTTTGGATAAGCTGTCTGCAGAGCTGGTTCTAAACATCTCTCAAATCGATACAGAATCAGATGATGACATCAAGTACCTGTTTGATGAATTCAAGAGGGCGACCAGGTCCGTTAGTGCCTATGAATAAATAAAACATTATTTTATTTTTTCTTATATTTTCTTTTTTTATTATTTT
>NZ_JAFQQZ010000049.1 GCF_017410345.1 Methanobrevibacter sp. | reverse complement strand
TTATTTTTTGCTTCATCATTCCATTTTTTATCTTATTCTCTCATTGCTTTACTTTTTTAAGTATTTGACTATTTTTAACACTTTCTTATATAATTTCCAATATTTACTATTTAATATTTATATAATAAGAAAGAGATTATAATTATAATAAATTATTATTATAAATTTTTGGTGAATAAAAATGCATAAAACTCATTATAGACTTCTTGTTTGCTTGATGGCTTTCATTTTCTTAATCATCCTTCCAACATCATTTGCAGCAGATGTCGATGCAGATTTAATGGACGGGAATTTGATTTATGATGATTCATTATGTCTTGCAGATTCTGTTGAAAATGATGGTTTATTGGATTTTGAAGATTCTGCTGATGATAATTCATTGGATTCTCTTGATCCTGAAGATGATCTGATTGAAAGCAGCGAGTCAAATAGTGATGTTCTCAGTGAAGATTATTATTTTGACAGCAATGCAGAAAAGGACGGCAATGGGACTGAAGAAAATCCATATAAAAATTTGGACAAGTCCAGAATAAGAAACAATTCTGTAATACATTTGGCAAGCGGAGCTTATAATTTGCAATTGCCTGGTGAGTATACAAATATTACATTGATCGGTCAAAGTTATGATCAGACAAGAATCACTTTTAGTTCAGGAACTCTTTCATTAAATGGTAATGTTGTTTTTAACAGCATTTCTTTAATTGGACAAAGTGCTGCCAAAACTAAAATCAATTTCAGTTCAGGCCTTTTCACTTTAATCAATAATGTTTGTTTCCAAGATATTTCATTGATTGGGCAAGGGGCTTCTCAAACAACCATTAAAGGCAATAATAGAGACCTTTATGCATACGGGGACATCATTCTCCAAAATCTCACATTGGATAGTGTCACAATAACAAATAAAGGCAAATTAAATGCTGCTGATGTGATTTTCTCTCATGGCGATGGAACTTACACAAGTTCTAAGTGGTATGGAGGTGCCATTTATTCTTATGATAGCCAATATTCTCTTAGCTTAAGAAATTGCAGCTTTTACAATAACTCTGCAAGCATTGGCGGGGCAATTTATTTAAGTGGGAGCAATGCGGAAATCATCGATTGTGAATTTATCGATAACAATGCAACCCAATTTTATGGTGGAGCAATATGTTCTGTGTCCGATTTGAATTCCATGTCCACTCTAACCATAAAGAATACTAAATTTATGGATGATAGTTCTAACAATAACACTGGAGGAGCATTATATCTGGTGGCTGTCAACTTTAATGGAAATAACATATCAGTTTATAATTGCTCATCCACTTTAGGAGGGGCTTTCACATTCTTGAATGTTAACGCTAAAATAAGCAGGTTATATGGAATTGATAATACTGCACGGTATGATGGAGGGGTCATCTATCAGACCTACGGCAATTTGACTCTTTCCAATTCCACTTTCATATCAAATAATGCTAGAAATGGAGCAGGGCTATTTGCATATGGCCTTAACACTCTTTCAATATGCAATAATTCTTTCATCAACAATTCTGCCAGTGAATCTGCTGGAGCCATATACTCTGTTTTCAACAATAATTCCAATATATCAAATAGCTATGAAAACAACACTGCATCAAGCATTGATTTCAAGGACGTATATGACTCTTCATTCCTTTCTTTAATTATCCAAGACAATAATTATACAATTTATAATTATAATCCAAGTGCCAATTCACTTCCAAGCAATTACAGTTCCTTAAGTGAAGGTTATGTAACTTCCGTAAAAGATCAAGGAAATGGAGGAAATTGTTGGGCCTTTGCTACAATTGCAACCTTAGAGTCATGCATTCTGAAGGCATCTGGGGATAATCTTGATCTTTCAGAAGAGAATATGAAAAATGTTGCTGAACTTTATTCCATTTACGGTTGGAATATGGAAACCAATGAGGGAGGATATGATGACACTGCCTTAGGCTATCTTCTTAGCTGGCTAGGGCCGGTTTCTGACGAGGATGGCATTTATGATCCTAAAGGCCTTTTATCTCCAGTATTATCCGGCGTCATGCATGTTCAAAATGTAATGTATTTGAAAAGGGATAGTTTCACAGACAATGATATGATCAAAAGAGCCATAATGGATTATGGAGCGGCTTTCACTCCGATTTACTTAAGGTCTTATTTAGTGAAGAAGGACAGTTCAATTGGATACTATAAGGAATTTACAAATGACACCAGTCCTAATCATGCAGTTGTCCTAATTGGATGGGATGACAATATAGAGGTTCCTGGCGCTCCTGGAAAAGGGGCTTGGATTGCCAAGAACAGTTGGGGAAATTCAGGTAATAAAGGCATTTTCTACCTTTCATATTATGATGTAAGCTCTCCCCCAATAGGAGTGGATGATGCCACTTTCACATTTATCTTAAATGATACAGTTAAATTTGATAAGAATTATCAATATGACATTGCAAAAACAGATTATTTCTACAATAATACGACTACTGTATGGTATAAGAATATCTTCAATGCAACGGATAATGAGTATTTGACAGCTGTTTCCACATATTTTGAAAAGGAAACCACTTGGAACTTATCAATATATGTGAATAATTCTAAAAAATTGGTTCAGTCAGGTGTTTCAAAATCCGGCTATTGGACTATTTATCTAAGGGAGCCTATTTCACTTAATGTTGGTGACATTTTTGAAATTGAATTCAAAATTAAGGTTTCAGCCAATGTTGGAGTTCCTGTTTCAGAAATTGTAAGCTTAAATAATAAGTTTTATAAGGAAAACGTCTCATTCATCAGTTATAATGGCAAAAATTGGACAGATCTATATGATTTGGTATGGAATGGTTATCCTAATCATAATTACTCATCTCAAGTGGCTTGCATAAAGGCATTTACTGTATTGGACAAGATTGACACTGCACTTACATTGGATTTGGGTTATATTAGCAATATTGAAGGAAACAATTTCAATCCTGTAAACATTACAGTGAATGTCTTGAATCAATATGGATATCCTGTAAATTGCGGACAAGTCAAATTTAATTTTTCCAATGAAGATTCATCCTATGAAATCAAATATGTGGATGTCTACAATGGAGTGGCTAAAATTAGCCATATCTTTAAGAAAGGATTTAATACGATTTTTGCAGAATTTGAAGCTTCTGGCTACATTTCATCATCTGACAGTTCATCTGTAAACATTACAAAATATGATGTCAATATGACTGCAAAAATCACAAATAACATCTATTATGCATCTGTAGACATAACTCTCAGTGAAAAGATCAATGAAACCATTTCATTGATATTGGGATATAAGAATTTCACTGCCAAATCCGTAAATGGTAAGGTGTCAATCAATCTGACAGGGTTAAATCTTGGCAAGAATAATCTTAGAATTGTCCTTTATCCTGCACTTTATGACTGTAATGAAATCACATCTAATTTCACTATTAGTACAACGGTTTCACTTCCTAAATATAATAATTTCACTTATGGTGCAAAATACAGCGTAAAATTCCTGGATAAAAAAGCAAATCCATTAAAAAACACCAATGTGACTATAAGCTTTGGAGGAAAAACATATAAGCTGAAAACAGACAGCAATGGAATAGTCAATATTACTAATTATCTAAAGCCAGGAAGCTATACTGTAAAGGTTAAGAATCCAGCGACTTTAGAGGAAAAAACCCATAAGATCAAGGTATTGGCCAGAATTGATCAAAACAAGAATCTGACAATGTATTATGGCGCAGGCAAATACTATAATGTCAGGGTCTTGGACAACTATGGAAACATTGCCAAAAACGTATCAGTCAAATTCACTATAAATGGCAATACATATTATAAAAGGACCAACAGCAAAGGAATTGCCAGCCTTAAGATCAGCTTAAAGCCTAAGACATATAGTGTTTCAGCTAGCTATAAAGGATTTACAGTAAAGAATAAAGTGACTGTCAAGTCAACTATCATTACTAAAAACCTTTCTCATAAGAAAGCTAAAACAATCAAATTCACTGCAAAACTGGTCAATACTAAAGGAGCTATCTTGAAAAATAAATACATTACCTTTAAGTTCAAAGGTAAAAAGTATAAAAGGAAGACCAATGCTAAAGGAATTGCTACTTTAAGTCTTAAATCCTTGAAAAAAGGCAAATATTCCATTTATTCAACTTATGGAAAATTAACTATTAAGAATACTATTAAAATTACATAAGAAGTTTGTAATAA
>NZ_JAFQQZ010000048.1 GCF_017410345.1 Methanobrevibacter sp. | reverse complement strand
TTCTTTATTTTTAAAAATACTTTGTATATGGTTCTATTTAAATGTTTTCTTAAATTTAAGGTCAATATTGATGCAATATTGAAAAATTATGATGATATGGTAAAAAAGAAGCAAAATTAGATGAGAAAAGTTATGTATAGTTTTGTATGGTAAACTTGTAAAGGCAAATATTTTATGATTTTTATGCTATTTTTGTTCAGAGATTTTTAAAAGTGGTTCGGTGGAATTTGTAAAAGTAGTTTAAGTAAATATTCTATAAAATGTCCTATTCGCCCTAAAGAGCATCATTTCCATTTTGAATGAAATTAGCTATTTCATGGATTCCATCTTCAATGATGCAGCTCTCGAATTCGCAGTCCGGATTGTTTGAAAACATTCCATCTCCATGCTTTTGGGCTGTGTTTTCAATGATTTCGGATTCCCTTATGTTCACTCTTCCATCAAAGCTGTGTATTGCCCCTCCATGCTCCAAGGCCTGGTTTTCGATCAGTTTGGATTTAAATATGCTTAGGATTCTCTCATTGTGAATTCCTCCGCCGACCTTTGCGGTGTTCTGATTCAGCAATGATTCATTGATGATGAGATTGCCGTTTCCAGAGAATATTCCTCCACCTATCTCTGCAGTGTTTTCACTCAGTTGGGATGATATGAGCTTCACATCATCGCCGGCGCTGTATATTGCACCGCCAAAGAATCTGGCATGGTTTTTCCTGAACCTTGACTTTCTTATTGTCATCTGGGCCCTGTAGTTGCATATTGCGCCACCCATATTTGCTTTGTTTTGGATGAATCTGCAATGGCTTATGTCCATTCTGCCCTTGTAGTTGTGTATGGCTGCGCCGTTTGACCTTGATGCATTGTTGATGAATCTGCAGTTTTCTATGCTCATCTCACCTTCATCATTGTATATGGCGCATGAGGAGTTCCTGAATGTTATGTTTTTAAGGGTGATGCCCTTTGAGTTTGAATAGAATATCCCTGCCAATGATTTGGCATCGATTGTGTGGCCGTTACCGTCTATGGTCAGGTTTTCCCCATCCAATCTGATTCCTTCCCCATATATTGATTCCTCACCTTCAGAGAGTGTTATGTCTGAATTGAGCATGATTTCGGCCAATCCGCTATGGATCAAATAGTCAAGATATTTGAAGTCTTTCATTGCATCACCAGTAAGTAATATTATTTTTGTGATTAATATTACTTAACTGTTTCAATTTTCATAGCTTAGTGATTGGATTTATGAAAAATTGTAAAATGAGATTGGAATGTAGTTCGTTAATACACTTGAATATTTTGAAAAATTTTAAATAAAACCTTTATATTATTAACTTTATATTATTATATAACTATTTTTTAACTTTTATAGGGGAATAAGATGTCTAATGATTTAAATTTGGAAATAGAAGATATTGGTGCAATTAATAAAGCCAACATTAATATAAATAAAATTAATGTTGTTGGTGGAATCAATTCCAGTGGTAAATCTACAGTAAGTAGATTATTATATTGTTTTTTAAAATCAAGTTATTTGAGTAAAAAAGAAAATGTTGTAAATTTATTAATTGATGAGATAAATAGTGTTTTAAAAATTAATGTAAGCAATATTAGTAATCCTAAAAAAAACTTCATAATAGAAGATGATTTTTCTGAAATTATCGAAGAATATGAGGAATACAAAGAACAATATTATGTAGAAGATGAGGAATTGGATTATTTAAAAAAAACAAATGAAATATCTTTAAGAGGTAAATTTGATTTTATTGAATCATTAAGAGCTATTTTAGAATTATTTGATTTTTATGATGAAAATACAATGTTTTCTCGTATTTTTAAAGAATTACTTTATAATGAAAAATTAATAGGGTTTCCAGGAACATTAAAAATCTATTCCTCTACTTTTGAATCAATACTGGAAACTAAAAAAGACATGATTTATTTTGCGGAAGGAAGTTTTGGAATCAATACTACTCTTCTTCCTCTTCGTGATTTGTTTAATGCTTCAAACATCAAAATTAATTTTGATGAATTAAATGAAATTTGTTTAAATGACATAAATGGTTCATTAAATGTTTCAAGCAATGCTTTTTATATAGATTCATTTTCAATTTTAAATATTTTTAATTTTATGAATTCAGAAGTATTTAATGATGCTGACTATGATTATATTGGTCTCAAGGAACATGTATCACATTTGATAACTGATTTATATGGGGGAGAAAATATGGAATCAATTGAATATGATTCGATATTTAATCATGTTATAGATAAGATCAATAGTCTTTTTAAAGGTTATTTTCAACCTCAATTTTACCAAGGGGACTTTAAATTAGAAACAGAAAACTCCACATATTTTACAGTAAATACCTCTTCAGGAATCAAACAACTCGGTATTTTACAATTATTACTTAAGAAAGAGAAACTAAAGCCTGGTTCTTTTTTAATAATAGATGAACCAGAAGTTAATTTACATCCGGAATGGCAATTTAGATTTGCTGAAATATTGGTTCTTTTAGCTAAAGAACTAGATATCACTCTTTATATTAATTCTCACAGTCCAATGTTTATTGAATCAATTGACGCATTTACAGAGTATTATGACATGGCTGATGATATAAATTATTATTTAACTGAAGAATCAGAGATTGAAGATAAATATAATTTCATTAAAGTTGAATCTAATGAATTATATAAGATTTATGAAAATCTTGGTAATGCATATAAATTAGTTGATCAGCTTAGATTGAAAAAACGATTAGAGAGGTAGTTTTAAATGTCTAAGTTAAATAATCAAGATTTTATTAAATTTTTGAGAAGTTTTGACGATGGTGAAAACAATAATCATAAATATCTTGATACTATTACCGAAATATCTAGAAAACATTCTGGAAAAAGAAAATCTCTAATTGAAAACGAAAAGAAGATGTATTCCTTAGATGATATTGCTAAAGGTAGTAGTGCTTTA
Organism: Methanobrevibacter sp.; assembly: GCF_017410345.1. Taxonomy (NCBI): domain Archaea; kingdom Methanobacteriati; phylum Methanobacteriota; class Methanobacteria; order Methanobacteriales; family Methanobacteriaceae; genus Methanobrevibacter; species Methanobrevibacter sp. The sequence continues at coordinate 50,173 of NZ_JAFQQZ010000048.1, read as the reverse complement.
AATAATAATCTTCCAAAAACCGCCGATGCCCTTTATTTTAAAGAAGAAGATGAAAAACTTTCTTTATATATTATTGAATTTAAATTCCATAATTTAGATGATCCTGATCCTAAAGATTTATTATATAATTTTGTGGATGAAATATATGCATTTCCTAAAAAATTTAAATGTGTTTCAAAATATAAAAGAGATTTAAATAAGATTAAGAAATATTATGGGGATAATGTTAAACATTCTTTAATTTTAAAACCCATTGAATCATTAAGGGTGGCTATTCCTAAATTATATAAAGAATATGATTCAGATATTGATGAAAAAGAAATAGAAGACTATTTAAATACCATTGAAAAAAAATTAATTGTTTTTGTAAGTACTTATACTGAAGATGGAAAGTATAATCCTCAAAAAGAAAGATTAGAAAGTATGAGCACAGGGTTAGAAAGGCATTTTGACAGATTAAAAGATGGAAATATTATAAACTCTTATAAAATAATACCTAGTACAAACTTTGATGAGTTTTTAGAAAATGAATCTTTAAATTAGCTATTTTTTTTTTAATTAAATGGTTATTATGAAAAATAATATATGTGGAATTTATTCCATTACTAGAAAAAGTACAGGACAAATCTATATTGGTCAAAGCATTGATATTAAAAGAAGATTCGAAGAGCATAAAAGAGGGATGCATGCTCCAGTGTCTAAAATAGACAATGCCATGTTAAAATATGATGAAGATGATTTTGAACTAAAAATCATCAAATGCTGCAAACCACGATATCTGAACCGTTTTGAAAAATTGTATATTAAAATTTATAATGCTTTTGAAGATGATTTTCATTATAATATGACAGTAGGTGGAGATGGATTAGGTTCTGGTGAAGATCATCCTAATTTTGGTACAAAACATACTGAAGAGCATAAAAGGAAAATAAATGCTTCAATGAGTGGTCCAAATAATCCCAATTATGGTAAAATAAGAAGTAAGGAACATTCAGAAAAAATCAGTAGGGCTTTGAAAGGAAAAATGGCTGGTTCAAAGAATCCGATGTATGGTCGTAGAGGAGAAAATAGCCCAATATTAGGTAGAAAACATACTGAAGAAGAAAGAGCCAAAATTAGTAAAACTAGAATTGAAAAAGGACTTTCAAAAGGAAAAAATAATCCAATGAGCAGGCCAGAAGTCAGAAAAAAGGTTTCGATTAAAAATAGTGGAGAGAACAATCCTTTTTATGGTAAAAAACATACAGAGGAGTCACTTAAAAAGATGAGTGAAAATAATGCTAGATATTGGTTAGGTAAACATCTTTCAGAAGAGCATAAAAGGAAAATAGGGGATGCTCAAAAAGGTAGGAAAGAAAGTATTGAAAAAGTTATAGAAATGAGTAAAATAAGTTCAAGTACAGGTTTCTTCCATGTTTCAAAACAAAATGCAAAAGGAGTTGACCAAGGGTTTATTTACAGATACACTTTTTATGATGATGAAGATAATAAAAAACAAATTTCCTCTGTAGATATTGAAAAACTTGAAAAATTAGTTAAAGATAAAGGATTGTTATGGTTAGTAGTGGATGAGGAAAAGGCTAAAAAGACTTTAGAATTTAATAAAAAACAGAAACAAAAACCTAAAAAACAAAAATATAAGTTTTGGGAAACCAGTAAAGTTCAATATAGAAAAAGTGAAATGTTTAGAAATAATGAGGATGGTTTGTTACCTAGAAGTTGTTTTGTTGCTAAATTTAATGGGAAGAAAATAGCTATTGGAACTTTTAAGGAGTTTGTTAGTCCTAGTATTATTCATGATTTGATTATAACCTTTAATAATAAAAAAAATTGGGACTAAACAAGAATAGCAAACTAAGGTAGACCTATTCTAGAAATATATTGTGAAAATCTAATAGATAAATTCTCTCTATGTAACTCATTCAAAGAGCAATAATATTTTTCTTTATGAATATTATAAAAATTATCTCTAGGGATAGTATAATATCTTTTGAAATCAATAACCAAATCTCCATGAGAAAATTCTTCAGAATCCTTTAAAAAATGGTAACGAGGAATTTCATTTTGCATAATCTTTTTCCAAGAAGTACTACTTTTTTTACCATAATTATTCATAAAAAATCCATTATTTTCTAGATGTTCGCCTAATCTAACTTGTTCTGCGGGGAAACATTCTGAAACAAGAATCGATGGTAAAAATTTATCATGGATAGGTTTTAACTGGTCTTTAGATATGTTTTCACTCTCTTTTAATTTTTCATGTTTATTGAAATCTTGTTCTAAATCACAATCTTGAGATAATACTACAATATAAGGAAATTCTATAATTTCTAATTTTTTTAAGTTAATATTATATATTTGCATATCAACATTTTTTAATAAATCTCCTTGCAAAACACGATTTGTGTCGTTTATTCGAAACTGAGAAACAATATTTGATTTCATATATATCAAACGCTTATATATCTAGTGGAATGCTTTTTTTTATTCTAGTAGTATTAGTCCTATATCTTCCAGTATCAAATTTTATATCTTTAATGGATTTTTGTTTAATAATTTTAGGATTTTTTTCTTTGATAGGTTTATCCACAACATTTTTAGCAAAATATTTAGTAGTCATCAGAATTCCCCATAATTTTTCTTAATTCCTGTTCTAAACTTTTTTCAAATTGGTTGTAAATAATCTCATTCATTTCTAACAAGTCACTTTTAATATTTTCAAAGGATTCATTACCTTTAAGGTAACAGTCATAATCTAAAATAAAATCTTTATTAGATGAAATATTTGGGTATTCTGGGTTAAAATGACCAAATTGGAAAGCTAAGATATAATCTTCAATACTTAATTCAACTCTACTTAAAGATTGAATAAGTAATTTTTCATCAAATTCTTTGTTAATCAGATGTAAGTTAGGATTAATATAATCGTCTAAATTTTCATAATTTCTTATGTCAATTTGATTAATATATCTAAGTCCAATATATTTTATTTGTGTAATAGGATAACTTTTCAATCCTTTTAAAATCAGATCAACATCTTCTGAAAAATCTTCAAAAGTAGTATAATAAGAACCTTTATAAATCAATGCGAGAGATGTGGCACTTAGTTCAACTCTCTTGTCATCTTTATTAAAAAAACTCCAAATCAAATTCTCTTCACTATCACTACCAATAGGAATACCCTCATTATCTAATTTTACATTAATATGTTTGTTTGTATTAAATTTAGCATCACCAAATTCTTTAAAAATTATTTCTTGAAATTTAGCCGCGGATTCTTTTTTTGTATTGTACAGTTCTAAGATTGGAGGGAATTCTATTTTAAAAATTACTTCATTTAGAAAATTTTTAGGATATTTTGTTTTACTCATAATAACACCAAAAACAAATGATCTGGTAAAAATTGGTTTTATCTTTTGTTGTTTTGAACAATATATATTATATTTTGTTAATATATAAAAATTTCTTAATATATTGTTTGAACCTGTAATTAATTATAAAATTTAAAAAAATTAATTTTTACTATTTTAACATGTTATTAGAGTAATTTTTAAAAATATTATGAACATACATATTAATGATTTATTTTTATCTTAAATATAGATAGAATAATGTATAAAATATCTCTTGAATATAAGTATATTGGAGGAAGATTATGTTTTCATTAGCTGAATTAGGATTTTTTGAAAAACTTATGGAAATGAGTGAAGGTTTTGTTTTAGATTTTTCAAACGGCACATTCAGTACTTTTGTAGCCGATTCTATTGGGATTGATATTTATTCTGATGAATATAAATATAAAGTTGAGAATAAATTTGGTAGTTCTTCGAAAGCAAATATTTTAAGGTATATTCTTAGGAATGAAGATGAAAAATTAGTTTTAAAATTAATTAATGATTTAGTAGAATATTATGAATTTAGTTATTTTTATGGATGTGATGAACATTTATTACTTAGAGCAAAAGATATTTTAAAAAAGTATAATTCAAATACTTTAATTGACGAAGATTCTTCCGAAGATAGAATAATTGATTTAATAAGAGAAATTAATAAAAGTTCTTCTGAAGGCAAACCTATTTTTGCTTTGGATAGATTACATACTTTAGTTCAAAATAAACTTAGAGAGATTTGTACTTTTCATGGTATTGAATTTGAAAAAAAGGATAATATTGATCAATTATTAAAAAAATATTTAAATTTCATTGAGGAATTTTATCATTTTGATTCTGCTATGTCAAAATCTATTTTAAAACAGAGCATATCTTTGTTTTCAGAATTTAATCATGTTCGTAATAATATGTCTTATGCACATGATAATCCAGTTTTAAATCAAGAAGAGAGTTTATTAATTTTTAAAAATATTGTTAACACTTTAAATTTTATTTCTAGCATCGATGAATATTTTAAATTATAAATATTTTTATAATTTTTTATCTTTTTTCTTCTATCCCAACAATCCCCTTATTCAAAAAGAAACATGTTTTAGCACATCCTTTTAAAGAATGTATTATAAGCATCATCACTTTTTCTGTCCTTTAGGCCCTATTTCCAATATTTTGTCTTCAAATGAATTAGGATAAGGTATTAAGTCATATCTTCTTTTTTAATAGTTTCTTTTATCATATTGTAGCTTGTTTCAATTGAATCCAAATTATCATTGAAGCTTTTTAACTGTTAATTTTTTATTTAAATTTTTTTCAATATTTTTATCAAGAAAAGATAATATTGATTCTCCATCTTCAATTAATTGTCTTACTTCATTTTTGAAATATATTCTCTCATTATTTATTTCATTGTACTTAACTTTTTCATACCCCATAACTTTTTTTGTTTCATCAGGGTATTCTAAATATATTTTAGGTTTTGCAATTTTATTCGAAAGATTTATTGAAACCATGTATATTTTATCATATTTTTGATAAAATTTACTAATTTGTATTATTTGGTTTTGATTCATGATACTTGGTATAAATGAAGTTAACTTATCCCATTTTTTATTTTCATACTTTGGAAAAAATTTTAGATTTTTATAAAAATTTTCTAATTCTTTTTTATATTTTTCATCATTAGCATTGTTTATATCATTTCTTAAGTAGTTTTCTTCATAGTCTTTTAATGAGTCGATATATAGAAATATTTCTGATTTTAAGAGAGCATATGCCCCTCTCTTTTTTTTATTAAATCTATAGTTTTCTGTAAAAAGAGCCAATACCCATGCAATAAATGCACCTAAGATTGCAGCAATTATTGTAGCAAAAACCATAGGGTTATTAAACATTTCAAAACACATATTAACCTCTAATTTTTTAATTCAAAATAATCTTGTTCATTTGCTTCATGGAACTTAAAAGGAGTCCATGCATCTGGTAAATCATCTTTTACTTCCTCATAATTCATTTCTCTGTACTTTTTAGCATCCTCTTGAGGAACTTTTTTTCTTTCAAGTAATGTAGAGTGGAAATCTACCTCGTGTCTCATACAAATATTATGTCTTCTAATGTTTCTCCTGAATTTTCTTATTTCTTGATCTGTCCAATTTTCGTTGATATGATAATCTTCTTCAGTCTGGCCTTTGTGTTTACTTGGACTGTATTCATCAAATGTTTGATCCAAAGGCCTATAACGACAATCGGTTATTTGCACTCCCCAATTTGCACAATTTACTCTTTTTTCTTCCATTTCATTGTAGTCTAGGTCGTAATTGTAAATCATGAAAATGCTGATTTCCTTTTCCTTAAATCCTGCGTCTACTAATAAATCAACTTGTTTTTTGATGTATTTTGCTTGTTTTGCACTGTGATCCCAAGCTATTTTTGGATTTTTAAATCCAGCGTCTTTTAGTTTTTTAGCTAAATGAGGATTTTTTAACATTATACGGCCATCAAATCCGGATTGTGATTCTACATAAGTTATTTTTTTCTCTTTTTTAAGTTCAATTAACTCATCTAAAATATCTTCAATATAATAATTTGCTAAAAGATTGTTATCATAAAAGATTAGCTTTTTCTTAACAATTTCATCTTTAATGCTTTTTTTACATAGCCATTCTGGTTCTATAATGTAAGTTCCACAGAACCCACACTTACGTATACAACCTCTAGTAGTGTGTAGAATCTGATAATCCACATCAACTAAATCATATGCAGGGATTAGTTTTTCAGCTTCTGGTATTGTTCCAAGAATTACATCATCGCAGCCGGTATATTCCTTACAGTGATCTGGCATTAAAGATGCATAAATACCTCCTACAATAATTGGAGTATTCTTAAATTTATGTTTGTAGTATTGTACAGCATTTTTAACATATTTGGACCAGTAAGTAAAAATAGAAGTTACACAGATTAAATCGGGTTTAAATCCATCTTCTACTTCATTTGTATCTCCAAAATCCAAAGTGGTTTGGGCATAATCCAATTTAGGTTCTTCAAAACGGATTAATTTGATTTTAATATCCTTTTCTCTTAAATAGGAAGCGATTTTTAAAAGTCCAATAGGTAAAAAATTAGAGTGGTTTCTACTTTTTCCAGGAATTGGAAAATTAGGTTCCACTAGTAAGACACATTTAACATCATCTGTTATCCAATCTTCGAACATTAATATCACCTCCTATACTTTACAAAAATATATAGGTTTTGATCTTATTTAATAGTTTCGATCGAATTTTAAAACAGTTGATTTTTGGATCAAACTTTATAATTGAACATATTTTAAATAAATTATTAAATTATTAATATTTTGTTTAAAATTCCTATCTTTTTCAAATAATTTTTAGTATATTAATTTTAATATTGAACATATCAATATTTTTCTAAAAGATCTAATCTTTAATTCATAAATAGTTTACAATATATTACTTAATCGATTTGATCTTTATGATCTTTTTGTTTTAGATCTAAAAAAGAATTTATATTTTATTAAAAACGATTTAAATCTTTTTAAATCATTTAATTTTTTCTAATTTTTCTATATTTTTGAAAATATTTGATTTATGTTCTAAATATCCAATTTAAGAACTTTTTAGTAAGATTTATATTATTTTACAACATAATATTAATATTGATGTCAAATGGGGAAATTGTAATTGTTTCGTAATTTTTTAATTAACGAATAAAAAGGTTAAATTATGTCATTTAAAGAAATTCAATCTGAAATCAAGCCTAGTTATAACTCCGCTAATTCAGATATCGTTAACGATTTTTATAATAAAGTTTTATCAGAATCTATTAGATATGATCGTATTTCTGGTTTTTTCAGTTCTACAAGTCTTGCAGTGGCTGCTCGTGGTATTGATAAATTTATAAAAAATAATGGACATATGAGATTAATTTGTGGCGCTCAATTAGATGAAGAAGATTTAAAATCTATAAATAATTCTGAAGATTTAAAGAATATTATCGATGAGAAATTTTTAAGAGATTATAATTCTATTGAAGATGAATTAGTTAGAAATCATGTCAAAGTCCTTGGATGGATGGTTGCTAATGGGTATTTAGAAGTTAAAATAGGAATAAATAAAAAAAGTGATGGATCTTATTCTAATGGAATGTTACATTCTAAAATAGGTATTATGTATGATGAATTGGGAGATTCGTTGCTATTTAATGGATCTGTTAATGAAACTGCATATGGTTGGAAAAATAATATAGAATCTTTAAAAGTATTTTTCAGTTGGAAAAATCCAGAATATATGGAAGATGATAAAAAAGATTTTGAAAATTTTTGGAAAGGATTAGATCCTTCATTAGCTATTTTTGAAGTTCCTGAAGCCACTAAGAAAAAATTAGTTGAAATAGCACCAAAATCCAGAAAAGAATTAGAAGAATTACCATTGAATCATAAACCTAAACTAAGAGAATATCAGAATGATGCATTAAAATCTTGGTTAGATAATGATATGAAGGGTATTTTTGCCATGGCAACTGGGACTGGTAAAACATTTACTGCATTATCTTGTTTTGATGAGTTATCTAGTAAAAAAAGTCAATTAATGACGGTAATTGTTTGTCCTCAAAAACACTTAATAAGTCAATGGGAAAGAAATTTAGAATTATTTGATTATAAAGGTGATTTTTTAAATGTTGATGGAGACAATCCTAATTGGACTTCAGAGTTATTAGCTTCAATTGGAGATTTAGAATCTGGACTAAATAGAAAATTAGTTATTTTTACCACTTTTAATACATTTGCAAGAAAGAAATTTATGGATAAAATCAATTTATATGATGGTGAAATATTACTCATAGTTGATGAAGTTCATGGTATTGGTGCAACTGAGTTTAGAAAAGGTCTCATTCCTGATAAATATGATTATCGTTTAGGTTTAAGTGCAACTCCTGAAATTGAAGATGATTTTGAAAGAACTGATTTAGTTTATGATTATTTTGGGGGAATAGTATATACTTATGACTTAGAGAAAGCTATTCAAAATGGTTTTTTAACTCATTATAATTATTATCCTCAATTTATTGATCTGGATAAAAACGAATTAGAAGATTATATGTATTATACTCATAAAATGTCTCGATTTATAGGTAAAGAAAAATTAACTCAAAAAGAAGAAAAAGCTCTTAGAAGTTTTCAAAGAAAACGTAGGAATATTATAAATAATGCTGAAGCAAAAATGGCTTTCTTAAGAGATTTCTTAAGAAATAATAAAGATATTAAAGATTTAATTATTTACTGCACTGGTGAACAAAAAAGGGAAATTTTAGAATATTTAAATGAATTAGGTATTTCTAATCATCAGTTTACTGGTGAAGAAAGCACAAAGAAAGTTCATGGAGAGTCAGAGAGAGATCGTATATTAAGATTGTTTTCAAGCGGATATTTCCAGGTTTTGGTTGGTATTAAATGTTTAGATGAAGGTGTTGATGTACCTTCAACTCAAACAGCTATTTTAATGGCAAGCACATTAAATTCACGTCAACATGTTCAAAGAAGAGGCCGTGTTTTAAGAAAGAGCCCTGGAAAAGAAAAGGCAAATATTTTTGATTTAGTTGTATTTCCAAATATTAAAAATGAGCCAGATTATATCAAGAGAATTATTAAAAATGAACAAAAACGATATGATGAATATGCAGATTTAGCTGATAATTATGTAGAATGTAGTAAATTATTTATGAAGAAATGGGAGGAAAATAGATGAAAAATGATAGTTTAGAAATAATTGAATATATTGAAAATTCGGATTATGATGAGAAGATGAAAAATTTTTTCATTAAAGCTATTATATATGAGTTAAGAAATCCTGATAATTATCGTTATAAGGCCCAATATGAAAATATGATAGAATCTTCTATGGAGGACTAATATGTTTTTAGATTTTATTGAAATAACTAATTTTAGGCCTTTTTATGGTACTCAGAAGGTAAATTTTGGCTACAATGATGAAGAGAATTTGACTATTATTTTGGCTAATAATGGTAGTGGTAAAACTTCTCTTGTAAATGCTTTTACTTGGTGTTTATATGGTGAAGAACTTCATGATGTAAGAGATAAATCTGAACCATTATATAATTTAAGAGCAGCTAGTGAAGTTGAAGAGGAAAATAGTTCTGTAGCTGAAGTTTTAGTTAGTGTTAAAATACGATTTTACTATTTTGAAGAAGATGAATATGGGGATTTAATTAAAAAATATTTTGTTGTAAGTAGGGAATTACCTTTCCAAAAATGGGGTACTGCGGATTGGCAATCACCTTATGAAAGTTATCTAATTGTAGAAGAAACTGATAAAGAAATTAAAGAAGATGATTTGGCTATTTATGAAATTGAAACTAAGATCCCTCGTGATATGTTCCAATATTTCTTCTTTAATGGAGCAACATTGGCTAATTATTTTGAAGATGATTCAGATTTAAGCTTAAAAAATTCCATTGAAGAAATTTCCCAAATAGATTTAATAAATGATGTTTCTAATCATTTAAGTGGAACATACACTACACTTAATAACCGATATAAAGATAAAAAACCTAAAGGACAAAAAAATTATAATAAACTTATTGAGGAAAAAATTAAGGAAAAAGCTCAAAAAGAGAAAAAGATTTCTGATAATCACGATTTAGTTGATATTGCAGTTAATAATATTACACATTATAGTGATCTACTCGAAAAAGTAGATTCAGATTATGCAAAGGAATTAAATGCTAATAGAAATTCTTTAGAAAATGAATTAGAAACAGTTAAAAACAATATTAAAAATGATACAAAAGAGTATGAATCTCTTATTTTAGAATTATTCCCTTTAACTGTTTTATTTGATGAATTAACTAAATCTATAGAAATTGCTGATGAAGCTAGAGAGAAGAAAACAGCCCCTCCTGAAATTGAAAGAGACTTATTGAATGATATTTTAGAAGATGGATATTGTATTTGTGGTACTAAACTTGCAGATCATCCTGAATGTGTTGAAGAACTTAAAAAAAGGTTAAGAGGCACTAGCGGAGTCAAGGTAGAAACATTCTATAAGGATTATTATGATATAAAAGATGTTATTAAAAGATTAAAAGACCTTCCAAAAATCGAAACTCTTAGAGAGAATATTATAACTGCTAAAGCCAGAAAAGTTACTTTAGATACCCAAATAGAGTCAATATCAAAAGAATTAGCTTCTTTTGATTTAGAAGAAGTAGAACAATATGAAAAACATCTTCAAAAAAATAAACAAGAGAGAGATAGGCTTAGACAAGAGAATATTCAGTTAAGTTCTAAAGTTTCTAGTTTGGATAATGAAATCAAAAAATTAAAAGATGAACGTGATAGATCTGAAGTTCTTGATGGTGAATTAAAAGTTTTAAGCAATAAAATCAAATTTTGTGAGCAAGCTATGGGAACTATCACTGACTTGAAAAATAATGTTCAATCACATATTCGTGGAAAAGTTAATGATAAGATTCGAGACCAATTTATCGGTATTGATTGGCAATATGGAAAGTATACTGATGTAACTATTGAAGAAAATTATAAAATTAAAATTACCAAATCATCTGGTAGGGATATTAATCCTGGAGATTTGTCTGATGGTGAAGAGAGTTTGTTAGCTTTATCTTTCATGATGGCATTACATAGTTTAAGCGGATTTGAAATTCCTTTAATTATTGATGCACCTTTAGAAAAATTGGATAAAGGTAAAAGAATTGATTTTATTAAAGATTTACATAATTTCACTAAAGATAAACAAATTGTTTTCTTATTTACAGATAGTCAATATACTGATGATGTGAGAGCTAATATGTTAAAGAATATTGTAGATGAATACGAATTAAAACCTTCAGAGGATAAAACGGAGATTGTTAAACATGGCCAAATCTGAATTAAGTGTTTCAAATAGGTTAAACCGTGAAAAAGGTACTAATACCACATATAAAAATTTATTAGAACGTTCTGGTCCTTTAAATAAAAAAAATAAATATTTTGCTAGGGATATTTTTACTTTAGCTTTAGCTTATGGATATATGAAGAACATTAAGCTTCCGATTGAAACTAAAGATAATTTCCTAAATGCAGAGAACTTTGGGAAAAATTTACCTTCTTTGATTAATGCATTAGCTATTACTAAATCTGAGAAAGGGATACACGTGTTGGCAGAAGATAGTTCTGAAATATTTGATGTTGCCGAACAGTATGCTAATGGAGGATTAGACTTTTTAAATTCAGCATATGTAGGTAGTGAAGATGATTTTATCGAAACTTTAAGGATACATATTCTAAAGTTGAATAAAGATGATAAAATCATTAAAAAAATTGAAGAAATGGATTTATAAGTATAATAGTTTTTTATAAACTATTATTCTTTATTTTTTGGAGTAAAAATGGATAAAAAATCTTATTCTTTAATAGAAATTAAAGATGCTGATAAAACAGCAGATATAGAAGAATATTTTTTTAATGGGTCATTAATTGATTCAGAAGGAAATATAATTTATTTTGATCGCACTCCTATCTTTTTAAATAAAAGCGAATATTATTCTATAAAAAGAAATCAAAAAGTTTTATTTAGTTTTGAAGAAGTTTTAGCTATTTTTAAATCAGTTCCCATTATAAGAGAACCAAAAATCCCTTTCCCACAAGCAGATATTTTTGAAATTTTTATTGAAATTTGTGAAAAATTGTATCAACATAAATCTTTAAGTAGAGAACAAATAATGAAAATGTTTGATATTAATCCTCGACAATATAGTTTTTATATTTCTGCTGGAATGTATTTGGGATTAATAAATCATGAAAAATCTAAGCAAAGAAGTTTAAATCAAATTGGATTGGGGGTCTTTTCATTAGATATTAAAGAAAGGAATTTAGCTATTGTAAAATTGATTTTGCAACATAAACCTTTCCATGATGTATTTCGATTTTATTTAGATTACCAGAGAATACCTACTTCAGATGAAATTTTTGATATTTTAAAAAAGAATAAAATTTATAATGTTTCTTCAGATGTTACTTTAAAAAGAAGAGCAATGTCAGTTAGATCTTGGATTAAATGGATAGTAAATTTATATGGGGATTAAAATGTACCCTAAAAAAAGAGTAAGACAAATCAGAATATTACCAACTTCTTCGTCTGATTATGATTTTGAAGATGAAGAAGCCATGAAAAACTTTTTCACACAAAAGCTACCTTCAGATGCCAAATTTCATTTCTATAAAAACAATGTAGCAGATCCTGAAGGTACTTTAATATTGTTCCAGTACAATAATGCTATAGTTGCAAGCGGAATAATGGAAGATAGAATAGATACAATGGAAAAAGGGTATAATGGATATTATCTATTTAAAAAAAGTTCAATCAATCTTTTAACCACTCCTATTTCCAAAGATGAATTGAAAGATGCAGATGTAGGTTTTGAAAGATTCGGAAATACTGCAGCTGAAATTAAAATCAAGTATTTTAGAGAGATAAACAATCTGCTTGATGACCACTTTGAAGATTAAGTTATCTATCTAATAGTAATCATATATCTATCACTTATCTATCAAGTAGATATTAAATATCAATAATATATCTATTAACTAACTATCACTTATCTATCACTTATCCATCAAATAGCTATTAAATATCTATCTAATATCTATCATATATCTATCAAAATTATTCTATACATCACAAACAAAACTAAAACTCTCTCTCCATCCTTAAAATCCTTATTTGAGCATGCAAGCAAGCGCTTACACTCGGAAATCTTTATAAACGATTATAACAAACATAATAGTAGGTACGATTGAAATCCAATTGTACTATTTCTTTTTATTTCATAGTTGTCCTCATTTTATATATGCAGGAAAGACAAATCCCCAATTGTTTTTCCTGTATACAAACACGTTTTTTTCAATCAATCAACACATTTATTATTTTTAGATATTTTAAATCCAATATTGATGAATTGTAAAATTGATTTAATTCTGTAAAATTATAATTAAACTGTTAATTTTACTATTTATAATAAATAGTTTATAAATTATCATTATTTTTCAATTTTAAGTCAATATTGATGTTATTTTTGAGAAAAAACTTATATTCCAGTTTTTACTAATTTAATTTTAGATATTGGAAAAATATTTATAGTATACTGAGTATACTATAATTAGTGATATTATGATGACCAAAACCATAAAAATTTCCGAAAGCACCCATGAGTCCTTATCTGAATTGGCCTCTAAAAACGATACATTCAATGATGTGATCATGTTCTTGATAAACTATTACAAATCCAATGAGGAATTTACTGATGAGGAAGCCGAATTCTATAACAATGAGATAGAAAAATTTGAAAATGGTGATTTCGAAAATCTTACCAAGCTGACTTTGGAAGACTTGGAAGAGAGAATAAGAAAACTGGAAAATGAGATTAAAAAATGAGCTATGAACTTTTTGAGCATGATAATGTTAAAAGATTCTTTAAAAAGCATAAAAATGACAGGGAATTGTTATTGAGAATCAATAGAAAATATAGGGAAATTTCAATAAATCCCCATGCAGCTGATTTTAAACAGCTGAAATCCATCAAGTGTCCAAAATGCCATCGTGCCAGGGTTGGCAATTATAGAATAATATTCTACATCAATGATAGCAAAAGGCAAATCGAAATACTCGATATCATTCCACGCAGAAATGATTACAGGTTTTTTATATTTTAGGTGATTATTTACTGAAATTAAATAAAAGCCATTAAAATCAATTCTTAACTCCATCAGCATTTTAAGCTGAAATAAAAAACTTAATATACTAAATTTTACAAAATAACTATTGTATATAATAGTATACTATTGTATTAATAAAAGGGTTGGTTACAGTTGTCCTTGAACTGAATTTGACTGATTCTATAGGAACATATGACGATTTATCAATAACCTTGGATTGGAACATTGATTATCTTAAAGGGGTTTGATCATAGGTTCCTCTTCAATGACTTATTGATGCAGAAATCATCATATAAGGGGTTTGAATCGGTGAATTTAAAATAAGGATAATTTTCTTTGATTAGAAAATGTCAGCCATGCTGATATTGTAGGGGTTGGTTATCTTTTATTAAATTAATCTAAATTAGGATTAATTCTATTTTTATTAGTTTTTATTTCACTATTGAAAAAAAAGAAAAAAAGTCAAGTACTGATAATATCATCAGTACCCGTAAGTCAATATGTTTCCATCTTCATCCACGATTCTAAAGTATCCATCATCGTAGGTTATTCTATATGTTCCATCACCAAGGTCCTCACGGGAAACCTCATGTTCTGATGGGTCCCAGCCGTCAATGACATCATCCACCTTATTGTCTGTCTTGTACTTGTCGCTGTTTAGAACGCTATTGCTTTTAGATGTCTTTTTCACATATATGTTTCCGCTTAAGGTGGCTGGCTTGTACTCCTTGTTTCCATAATACTTTGCGCTTACTGTGAAGTTGTCCGCTATCAGATCCTCAAGCCTGCACTGGCCATTCTCGTTTGTCTTCAATGTGAAGTTTTCAGTGATTCCATTGCTTGCATGGGTAAGGTTGATTTCTATTCTTTGTCCCTTGATTGCTGAACCGTTCTCATCATTGAGCTTCAATACCAGGCTGTCTCCCTCATTTAAGGCTGGACTGTTTTCCATGGTCAGTATTGAAGTTTGAGCGCTCTCAAATGGATTTGCCATAAGGAATATTCCAAGTGCAATAAGGATGATGACTGTAGCGCATATGATTATTGTGTCTCTTGAATTCATATTATCCCCCCGAATAGATTAGTTAATTAATATTATCATTCATTCTCTTTTTATTCTTTTCTATAATTTTTTTGATTTTCACAGTTTTAATCTTTTTAATTTTCAATATCTGTGAATAATATCTTTCATTTGCAAAAGATTATCAAAAAATATTTTAATCACTTTCAATATATCATATTTTGTGATGTTTTCTAATATCTGAGTTAGAATACATATCACTTTAGTTATCAAATCATGTTAAGGGCGGTATGGCATTTTGCCATATTGCTCTAGCAGCTTTTTTTTAATTGGGATTTACAGATTCCTTCATCATTTTTTTCAATTTTTAAAGAATTTTGCAATATTTATAATGATTTTGATTTTTTTATCAAAAAACAATTAAAAAAATTTATATGATATTAGTTACATAATATAAATAAAGTATAATGGATATTTTTTCAATTATACTTTATATAGGTCTTTAGCCAGGAATGAAAATTAAAAATTACCCTAAAACTATATAATTAAAAATTTATTAAAACTATCAAACTAACTATTTAGAGAGTATTATTTTTCCAAAATATATGTCTAAATAATCTAATTTTTTATTCATATATTTTCTATCATCTTTCTTGGCTAAAGCCTTTTTTCAATTCATTCTCTTTTTTCATGACAATATTTAAATTTAATTTAGTCAATAATATAATATATTAAACAGATTAATTCAGATTAATACAGATTAAATAAAACTTTAAATTACAAATAATCATAAAAGACTTCAGGTGTTTCAATGGAAAGTCAAAACATATTAATCAAGAACGCTACCATATTGAATCCGTTGGGAAATGGTAAAACAGAAGAGAAAACTGCAGATGTGCTTATCGTTGAAGATAGGATTGCAGAAATAAACAAGACAATAGAAGAGGCAAGTGCCGAAAAGGTAATTGATGCTACCGATAAGATATTGATGCCAGGACTTGTCAACACTCACACTCACATTTCAATGTCCCTTCTAAGGGGAATAGCTGATGATATGGAATTGGACACTTGGCTCAATGACCACATCTGGCCTATGGAAGCTCACCTTAACAGAGAGTATTGCTACATAGGTGCACTTCTCGGTGCAGCTGAAATGATCAAGTCAGGAACCACAACATTTTCAGACATGTACTTCTATATGGATGGAGTTGCACAGGCAGTTGAGGAAATCGGTATGAGGGCAGTACTGTCATATGGGATGATCGATTTCGGAATCGAAGAGAAACGTGAAAATGAGTTCAAGGAAAACATTTCACTTATCAAGAATCACAACAATACTGCTGATGGAAGAATCACCACAATGTTCGGTCCACACTCAATTTATACAGCTTCAGTTGACCTTCTCGAGAGGGTCAGAAAGGAGGCAAATAAGTATGATGTTGGCATCCACATTCATATGAATGAGACAATGAAGGAAATTAATGACTGTAAGGAGAACCATCAAAATAAAAGACCCTTCGAGCTATTAGATAGTATTGGTATGTTGGATAGTGATATTGTAGCTGCTCACTGTGTATGGTTAGACCAAAATGAGATAGATTTGATTAAAAAGTATGATGTCAAGGTTTCACACAACCCATGCAGTAACATGAAACTTGCATCAGGTGCAGCACCTATAGGTGAACTATTGAGTCAAGGTGTATGTGTTGGATTAGGTACCGATGGTGCATCAAGCAACAACAATCTTGACATGTTCGATGAGATGAAGTTTGCAGCACTTCTTCAAAAGGTTTCAACACTCAATCCTAAACTTGCTACTGCTGATGAAGTCATCAACATGGCAACTTATAATGGTGCAAATGCATTAGGCATTGATGCAGGTTCAATTGAAGTTGGCAAAAAGGCAGATCTTATTCTCGTTGACACAAATCATCCTAACATGACTCCAATGAGCAATGCACTTTCATCCAATCTTGTATATTCAGCAAATGGATCCAATGTTGACACCACTATCTGTAATGGTAAAATATTGATGGAAAACAGAAAGCTTCTCACTGTGGATGAAGGCCATATCTTAAGTGAGGCAAAAAGAGCTATTGCTGAAATGAAAGAGTTAAGGGAAGCTGAAGCTGAGGAATAGGCAATTTTTCTATTCCTATTATTTTTTTAATTCCTAAATTTATTTTATATTTTACGAACTATTTTTGGGTTTATAAAAAAAGAAAATGAATAATTTTTTATTCATTTTCATTTAGAATATTTATTCATTTACCCAATTGATGATTTCATCATCACTTTCTCTACCGTATAATCTTTTTCCTGGTTTCCAATTAGCTTCTGGATAAGCGTTTTTCAAGTCATTTTCACAGCCGCTGATTCCAGTTCCACCAGAGGTACAGAAAGCTATTGCAGTTTTTCCAGCAATGTCAATGCTTTCAATGAAAGTGTTGATTATTGTAGGAGCGGTATACCACCATACTGGAAAACCGATGAGAATAGTATCATATTCAGAGACATCAATTGTTTCCTTGATTGGAGGTCTGAAAGATTTGTCGTTCATTTCAATAGTTGATCTGCTTGCCTTGTCCATATAATCCAAGTCTGCTGCGGTATATGGAGTTTCAGGAGCAATCTCAAAGATGTCTGCATCAAGTGCATTTGCCACTTTTTCTGCCACTCTTTTGGTTACTCCGCTTGCTGAGAAATAAGTTACTAAAGTTTTCATTTTATCACCATTTAGTTTTTTTTTTTAATCGCATCAAAATATTGATTTATTATTTATTTAGAATTATTCAAATGTATTTACAACATCTTTTAGAAGTGTTGGAATGTCTAGTTTTTGAGTACAGATTGCCATGCAGGATTCACATTCAGTACATGCGGATGCTGGCGCATTTGCAGCTGCAGTTGTTCCATAGATTGCATGCAATGAAGGAAGTGAATACATCTTTTCACTGTTGTACAATTCAAAGAAATCAGGTATAGGGATTCCAGCTGGACATTCCTTTAGGCAATATCCGCAGTAACTGCAGTCTATTGCAATGAGTTCCTTGAT
This sequence comes from Methanobrevibacter sp., assembly GCF_017410345.1. Lineage (NCBI taxonomy): Archaea > Methanobacteriati > Methanobacteriota > Methanobacteria > Methanobacteriales > Methanobacteriaceae > Methanobrevibacter > Methanobrevibacter sp. Next base: position 31,964 of record NZ_JAFQQZ010000048.1, on the reverse strand, counting down.
TTCGTTTGCCATTTCAAGCACGAATTCATTTTCCTCTTCGCTCATAGGTTCAAATGGCTTGAATACTTCACAGTTCTCTTTCATCTGCTCGAGGTTTCCTACACCACTTAAAACCACTTTTACGTTTTCATGGCTTCCTGCAAATCTTAAGGCAGCCTCAACTAAGGTCATTCCTTCAGTTTGGAACTTTTCTTTTATGGTATCTGGAAGGTTGTATAATGTTCCACCTTTTATAGGTTCCATTACAATTACTTCCTTGCCGTATTTTTCACAGATTTCATAATTCTTTCTGGATTCGGTAAGTTTGCTTTCCCAGTCAAGGTAGTTCAATTGAAGCTGTACAACATCTATTGCATCACCATATTTTTCCAGGATCTCTTCAAGTAGATCTGATCTGTCATGGTAACTGATACCTATTTTCTTTGCTGTTCCTTCCTCTTTCATTCTTTTGATGTAATCAAAGGTGTTGCAGTTTTCGGCTATTTGGAGGAATGATTCATTGATATTGTGGATTAGCAATACATCAAAGAAATCTGTTCCCAATCTTTCAAGCATGATATCTACAAATTTTTGGTTATCCTCTTCGCTAGTTAAAGCCCATGTAGGTATCTTGTCAGCTATCTTAAATGATTCTCTTGGATATCTTTCCACAAGCCCAATCTTTAAGGCAGCTTCAGAAGCACCATTGTGGTATGCATAAGAGGTGTCAAAGTAGTTGAAACCTTGATCCATATAATAGTCAATCATTTCTGTAACATCATCGTAATTTATGGAACTTGGATTGTTTTCATCTTCCAAATCCAATCTCATAGCTCCAAATCCAAACATAACATCATCGCTCATAATTGTCACCTATTTATTTAGATTATAATATTCTCTTGAATTTTCATATATTTTTAAAAATATTATATTTGATATAATATATAAATCTTTCCTAAGGAAACAGTTATCTAATGAAAATATTTAAATAGATTGAAAAATATAGTTTATATAAAGAGAATAAGCTTTATTGTTTTAGAATTGGTGTAAATATGGAATTGCCTAATCAGTTTATTAATGAAAATCCTGAGGACATTAGAATTTATCACTTTGTAGAGGAATTGGTAGGAAGCTTTAAAAATTACATTGATGAGGAATTTGTAGATGAAGACATAAGTTTAGTTGAACTTCCTTTTTTACTTAGAATAAGGTTTTCTACTGAAGGAACTCAAAAGGAATTGGTAAATCTGTTTAAGGTAAGTGATGGATATACTGCAAAGCTTTTAAGGCGCTTTGAAGTAGCCGGTCTTATCCAAAGAATTGAAGATCCATCTAATAGACGTAGAAAATTAGTGAAATTAACTGATAAGGGCATTAAAAGAACCGATAAGATATTGAAATACATCGATTATTGGGAAGATACAGTAATGGATGGAATCGTTGAGGATGAGAGAAAAGTCTTGAAAAAATCCTTATTGAAGTTGGTTCTAAACACTCAAAAGCTTTAAAATTCCTTTTCTATTTTTTTAAAACAAGTTTTCATAAATAATTTTAGATTATACGAACTATTTTTTTAAAAATAAAAAAAGTGGAGATAAATCTCCACTAGCAGGAAAAAACAATCTCATAATGAGATTGATACACAAACACTTAATTGAATATAGTTTTTTTAAATATTTAAATATTTTTATCTTTTTTCCAAGATAAAAAAAGTGGAGTCAAACTCCACAAGAATTAGAATAAAATATATTGATAAAAATTAGTCAATTTTACTAACGTTTAGCAAATCTAATCTTATTTGGTCCCATGACAATGCTCTTTTTCCAAAGCTCATCATTTGTTTCTGGGAAGTCTTCTCTGAAGTGTGCTCCTCTACTTTCTCTTCTGAGTATTGCAGATTTTACGATAAGGATACAGATTTCAACCATATTGATTACTTCAAGAGCAGTGAGTAATGATTCATTGAATTGAGTCCTGTCATCTACATTGAGGTCATTCAATTCCTCTTTCATTTCAAGAAGTCTTTCAAGAGCGGACTTTAGGTTTTGCTCATTTCTTACAATTGACACTTTTTCCCACATCAATTGCTGGATTTCCTTCTTCATAGCTATTGGATCTATGGAACCTTCCTTCATCAATGACTCGATTCTATCCTTTTCCTCTTCAACAGCTGTGAAATTGTATTGCATGACAGTCAAGTCACATGCAAGGGCAGCAGCAAATCCTGCTCTTTTTCCGAATACCTGAGTGTCCGCAAGTGCGTTACCTCCAAGACGGTTAGCACCGTGAACTCCTCCACATACTTCACCGCAAGCGAATAGGTTTTCAACAGTGGATTGGCCATCCTCATTGATTCTCACACCACCCATATGATGGTGTGCGGTAGGTGCAACTTCCATTGGCTCTTTCTTTATGTCTACGCCAATGTCTTCAAACTGAAGCACCATGGTTTCAAGCTTTTCATCAATCAAGTCGGGGTCGAGGTGGCTTACATCAAGATATACGCCGCCATGTTCGGTTCCTCTTCCTTCCATGATTTCATTATAGATTGACCTTGCAACAACGTCACGGGTAGCAAGTTCCATACGGTCATCGTATCTGCCCATGAACCTTTCACCTTCGCTGTTGATGAGTCTTCCGCCTTCAGCCCTTACAGCTTCAGTTACAAGAACTCCCTTCCTTGAATCAGGATAGACCATACCTGTTGGGTGGAACTGTATCTCTTCCATATCAATCAGGTCTGCCCCTACATTCCATGCAAGTGCAAATCCATCCCCATTCTTTTGGGTAGTGTTTGAGGTTACAGGGAATAATTGGCCGGATCCTCCAGTTGCAAGAACAACAGCCTTAGCTTGGAAATAGATGATGTCATTGTTCTTGAGGTCAAGTCCAACTGCACCAATCACTTTTGAGAGGATGTTGTTTGAGTCATCCTTGATAAGTGCTGTAATCATCACTTCATCAATGGTCTTGATGTCACGCTTGAGTATTTCTTCCTTAAGTGCAGTCATGATTTCATGGCCAGTTCTGTCTCCTTGGAAACAGGTTCTTCTATAGGTTTGACCACCAAATGGTCTTTGATTCAATTCACCTGATTCCTGTCTGTCAAAGAGAGCGCCATACTCTTCCAAGTCATGGAGCCTGTCAGGTGATTCATTGATTAGAATGTCAACTAATTTAGGGTCATTAAGGTAGCTTCCACCCTTTAAGGTGTCTTTAATATGCGCTTCTACACTATCTTCTGGATCTACAAGTCCAAGTGCAGCATTGTATCCCCCTTCAGCCATTCCAGTACAACCAGATCTGAATGACAATCCTTTTGAAACAATCAATGCTTCCTTTCCTTGATTGGACACTTCAATTGCTGCTCTACAGCCAGCACCACCAGAACCTATAATCAATACATCAGTTGTGATAGTTTTAATTTCCATAATTTCCCTTCTTTAGTTTTTTTATTATATCAATTTTAAATATACTTAAACATTATTCTCTTTACGATATGTTATAATATCTTCAATTGTTACAACAGGCATGTCATGCTCTTTTGAGAACTCAATAACATCTGGCATTCTTGCCATAGTTCCGTTTGGCAATGTGATTTCACATAATACGCCAGCAGGATTAAGGCCAGCAAGTCTCATCAAGTCGATGGTTGCTTCAGTGTGCCCATCTCTTTCAAGTACTCCTCCCTCTTTAGCTCTAAGTGGGAATACGTGACCTGGGTGGTTTAAATCACTTGGCTTTGCATCTGGATTTGATGCAGCCTTAACGGTTTTTACTCTGTCTGCTGCAGATACACCAGTGGTTACTCCTTCTGCTGCTTCAATTGTTATTGTAAATCCAGTACCATAGGTACTTGTATTGTTTTCTACCATTAAAGGAAGTTCCAATTCATCGGCCTTGTCAGGGGTTAAGCATAAGCATACGATTCCACTTCCTTCTCTTATGAGAAGTGCCATTTGCTCTTCAGTCAAGTGTTCTGATGAGAAAATCATGTCTCCTTCATTCTCACGTGTCTCATCATCAGTTACAATGACTCCATTTCCTGATCTTATTGCATCCAATGCTATTTCCACTCTTTCTTGAGGACTTCCTTTTAAACTTTCTTCATGATTCATAGTAAAGCTCCTTAGTTGTTTAAATTAAAAGTTTTCTAATTCTAGTTACTAGAATCAGGGCAAAAAAAGGATATTTATTTTTAAGTAAAGGTGATTTTTTTTATATTTTTAGCTATTCTCTATTAATCAAACATAGAGTTATCTAGACCTATTTACTTTAAACTCATATTCTCTTCCATCCGGACTGTCACCGTCGGTTTTGGACTTTCACCAAATCAACACAATTGTGCTCGTGGACTTATCATTCTTAAAATAAATTTTTGCACTAATGAATCACCACCGGTGGAGAATTTCACTCCGCCCTGAGAATTGTATATTAAAATATATTGTAAGTAATTAAAATACTTTTTTATATATAATTTAATAATTAATAAGCAATGTATTGATTAGACAATCTATTATAATAATTTACTTAATATACTTAATACAAAATCAAGTTACTGTATTGATTAGACAATCTATTATAATAATTTACTTAATATACTTAATACAAAATCAAGTAAACAAAAAATATTTTTATTAATTCAATTAAAATATTATATAATTAATAACAATTGTTTAATAATATAAGGTCAAGATAATATGGCATCAAGAGAAGAAAGAAAAGAAAACCGTCAAAGGATTAAGGAAATCTATGAGGTTGCTAAGAAATATAATGTGTCCGAGCTGATTTCAGAATCAAGAAAACCTAAAGACCCTTCTCAAGGGGAATATGATGATGAATTGGATGCTTCTGGTATCAGACTTGCTTTGGAAGAGTTAGGTCCTGCTTATGTCAAGTTAGGTCAGCTTTTATGTACAAGACCGGACCTTGTCGGAAATGATATTGCAGAGGAACTTACAAAGCTTAGGGACAACACTCCTGTCACCCCATTTGAGGAAATCAAGGAAGTGATTGAAACTGAACTTGGCCAGCCATTGGATGAAGTGTACTCTGAATTTGAAGAGGAACCACTCGGTTCTGCATCAATCGGACAGGTTTACAAAGCCACATTGAAGGAAAGTGGTGAAAAGGTAGCTGTAAAGGTTCAAAAGCCAGGTTCATATGAGATTGTCGCAGCTGATGTAAGGATAATGGTCAACTTGGCTGAAAAGGCAGACAAGTACATTACAAAAACAAGAACATTCAATTTGCCTGCAATCGTAAGGGAATTTGAAAGGTCTATCTTCAAGGAACTTGACTATATGGAAGAGGTCATGAACATTCAAAAGATTACCAAAAACTTTGAAGGCCATGATTATGTAAAATATCCTAAGGTATATCCTAAGTTATGTACCAATAGGCTTATCAATATGGAACTTGTTCAAGGGTATAATGTCACTGAGTTGTATGACAATGAGATTGACGGAATATCTGGAAAACAAATTGCAAATGACATTGTCGAATCCTATTTCAAGCAATTGATGCTTGATGGATTTTTCCATGCAGACCCTCACCCAGGTAACATGATTATAGATGCGGAAGAGAAAAAGCTCTGCTACCTTGATTTAGGTATGATGGGAATATTGAATGAAACTTTCCGTAGTGACTTGGCTCAATTGATATTGCTTCTTTTAGGCGGAAATGCAAACAGCCTTGTTAAGCAATTGATTTATATGAAAATCATCACTCCTGAACAGGATACCGAAGAGTTGAGAATGGATATCGAGGATTTGGTAAATCGTTATATTGGCGCTGATTTGGACCAAATGGATGGTGTTTTGGAAAAATTAATCAACACAATGATCAAGCATGGAGTAACACTTCCAAGAGAGTTCGTCATGATTGGAAGAGGAGTTGCACTTATTGAGGATATAGGATATAATCTGGATAAGGACTTCAATATTGGAGAGGCGCTTCAAAGATTCTCTAAAAAATTAGCGGTTGATAGGTTCAATCCAGTTAAGGTAGCAAAAGGAAGCTATGACTATCTATTGGATGTTGAACATTTAATGAAGGATTTGCCTGATAGGATAAATTCCACCCTTACAAAAGTGGAAAAAGGAGAAATAAAAGTCAATTTGGAACTTAAAGGATTGACTGAACTTAAGAATCAGCTTTCAGCATCACTCATAATATCTGCACTTATCATAGGTTCATCATTGGCTATCCTATCAAACAGCGGACCAAAAATGTGGGACACTTCTGCAATAGGTCTATTCGGATTCCTATTAAGTGCAGTTTTAGGATTTTATATAGTTTTCAAATATATTTTACTTGATAAATAGATTTTTAAAAAGATTTTAGAGATTTATTCAGAATTGATTAAAAAATTTTTTAAAGGAGGATTTAATATGGGCATTAAAAGTGCAGCAAAAAAAGTTGGAAAAGCAATAATCTTCATGAAACTCTTTGAAGAGATAAAGGCTAATAAAGAGCCATTAGAAGCAGATATTGCTAAATTGAAAGAAATCATTGAAGAATGGAAAGCAGAAGCTCCAGAAGACAAGACTGCTATTTTGGCTTCAATTTTGGTAAAGGCTCAAGAGGGCAATGTTGAAGATGCTAAAGCAGAATTTGAACAGGCTAAAGCTGAATACCATGCTGAAGATGAAGACATTCTTCCATGGTTTGAAAACCAAATTGAAATCATTGAAGCTGAAAAAGAAGCAGAAGCAGAAGAATAATTTATTTTTAAATTATTTTTCTTCTATTTTTTCTTTTTTTATTTTTTAATTATTTTTTTAATATTTTTCAATTAATTTTTTCACTAATTTTTTATTTTTAAATCTTTTTTTAATTAATTTTCAAAGCCCTTTCATAAGTTTTGATCTTTTAAAAATAGCTATTTTTAATATGTAAATTAAATTTTGAAAAAAAGAAATTAAAATGCCTTAATTCAATAAGGCATCTCTTGTTTTAATTTTAAAATTAATTTTAAATTATCTTTTGACTTTTACAGTTCTTTTAATGCTGTATTTAAGATAAGACATTTTTACAGTGTATTTTTTACCTACTTTAAGCTTTTTAAGCACGCTTTTTTTGATTATGACTTTTGCAATTCCTTTTGAGTTGGTTTTAGCATAATAATTTTTGCCTCTAAATCTGAATTTGATATTTTTGTTTTTAAGCAATGCTTTTCCTTTAGTAAGCTTTACAGTTAAAGTGAGTTTTTTAGCAGATTTTTCCACTGTTTTGTTTTTTGAAGTCAATTTAATGTAATTGTAAATGCAGTTTGAACAGGTTCCACCTAATACATCCCTGCCAGATGAACTTGCCTTATTGGCAGTGAAATTGCATTTATTCACTTTCAAACGCTTCTTGTCAGATGCAACATTTAAGAATCCGTATATTGCCCCTCCTTTTTTCGCAGTGTTTTTGCTGAAGGCGCAATTTGTGATATTTCCAGAGTAGTATTTGATCTTTGGAACCCAAGTCTTGTTTACGTAGCTGCCGCTTTGCTCATGGCATCTGAAGTAAACTGCTCCACCATTTTTAGGCGCCTTATTATTTGTGAATTTTGAGTTCTTGAGTACTAGATTCTTATTTGCAAACACTGCTCCTCCATGTTCATTAGCTTGGTTTGAGTTAAATGTGCATGAATTGATGTTTAGATGAGTGAATCCGTAAATTGCTCCTCCACCACGGCCTTTTGCAATATTGTTGGTGAAAATGCATTTGGATACATAGTTTGTTCCATAGCTTAAATCAATGGTCAATGTAGCATTGAAAACGAATTCCATTTCCCCTTCAGGAGTTCTATCCACATAAATCTTCTTGAAGAAGTCAACGGCTTTGTCTATGGAAAATGTCAAGACAGCTCCACCATCCCCTCCTGCAGTGTTCTTGGTGAAATTTGAATTCTTTAAGTTCAAGTGCCCTACAGAGTTTATAGCTCCACCACAATATTTAGCGTAGTTATTTGTAAAGACGCAATTGTTAACGGTCAAATTGCCATAATTGAATATTGCTCCACCGTAAAGGTCGGTGTTTCCGTTGGCGAATTTAATGTTGTTCAATACAACATAATTGTTATCAATAAGGCCGTATCTCACTAATAATATTCTTGACTGGGATAAACCATCTAATGTATGGCCATTACCGTTTATTGTCAAGTTCTTGTTTATTCGGATACCTCTTTTGCTAAAATCCTCATCATAAGCGTAATCCTTTTCCAATGTTATTACAGCTCCCTCTTCTGCGTCATCTATCTTCTTTTGCAATGCAGAAAAAGTTCCATCATCCTCTGATGAGTCTCCAATAAGGTTTTCATTTGAAGATTCAGCTAGGCTTTCCTCTAGATTTTCAATTGAATTGCTGTCATCAACAGCAATAATTTCACTGTCCTCCATTGTGATTGCTACATCATCAATCTCATTTGCCGAAACGCTTGCAATAGAGAATAGGCAAATGAAAATGCATATAATCAGAAGGCTTTTTTTGAATTTCATAAATTTTCCTCATTTCTTTTATTTGCAAATATAATTTTCATATTTCCCTAAAACAATCCGCTTTCCTCTAGTTTCTCTTCAAAGTAATGGGAAGGCTTGTCTAATTTTTCCTTAATGATCACTGCGACGGTTATTGTTAAACATCCAATGGCTAAAAGTATAATCAATGCTGGGATATAGTTTGACCAAACAACACCAAGCTGCGCTTCACGGACCAATGTGATTCCATAAGTCATAGGCATGTATGGATACAATGCCCTGAAGAATGGGTGCATGATTTGAATTGGATAGATTCCTCCAGTTGCAGATATTTGAAGAACCAAAAGGATAACTCCAATAGCCTTTCCTACTGTACCGATTGCAGAAATTATTGAGTAGATTAAGATCATGAATATCATCGATACCAGTATGCAAGATGCTATAAAGAGTATTGGATTTACAATTTGAATGCCGAGAAGATAGCATCCCCCGATTGTAACGCATGCTTGAAGTATGCTCATTATAATGTAGGTTAACAATTTACCGAAGTACATTTCAAATGGGGAATATTTTGTTCCTTGGCTGGTTCCTGGCTTTAACATCACACAGGTAATTACAGCACCTACCCACATGGATAATACAAGGTAAAATGGAGATACATCAGAACCGTATGAATTCACTGGGAACAGCTCGTTTCTTTCCAATTGTACAGGAGAAAGGAAATAATCCCCAAGTGTGTCTTCATCTATGCCTGTGATTCCACCGAGAGTGTTTGCAGTGGATCCTAATGAACTGGATGCTGCAAACAATGCATTTGTTGCACCATTGGAAAGTAGGGATGCTCCAGATGCAAGACTCACTGAACCTTCTGCCAATTTACTGCTTCCTTCAGCCACTTGAACTGTACCGTTTGCCAGTTGGCTTCCTCCGTCAGCTAACTGATTTGCACCGTTTGCCAATTGCTTTCCACCTTCAGCAACTTGGCTGCTTCCATCAGCAAGCTTAGAGTTTCCTTCGGCATAGTCTTTTATTGGGCCATCAGGTATTAATGAAGGGTCAACTGCTGCTGACAATTCCTCTGAACCTTTTTCCACTTGTGATGCACCATCACTTAATTGGTCTGAGCCTTGCTTTAATTGTGATGCACCATCATTCAGTGCAGAAGCTCCAGATTTAACTTGATTCGCACCATCTTTCACTTGGCTTTCACCGTTTTTCACTTGGCTTGCTCCTGCTTGAACTTTTGCATTACCTGCTTGAAGCTGTTTTCCACCGTTTGCAAGTTTTTTTGCTCCTTCAGCAAGACCTTCCTGCAATTCACCAAGCTTTTGGTAAGCTGCAATATCTATGATTTCAACTATTTTTGCATTAAGTGAAGTGTAAACCGCATTGGCACCTGAATCAGTCAATTTTGTTGCTACAGGGTTTGTTTTCATATTTACAATGTATTCAAGCTTTGCCTGTTGGGGATTGTCGCCAGTGATTGAAACAATGTTTTCACTCAGGTTTTTGGGTATGACAATTCCCGCATAATAGGTCCCGTTATACACGCCCTTTCGCAAGTCATCTTCTGAAACGAATGTCCATTTGAATTTATCATTTTTCTTTAAGTCTTTTACAAGTTCCTTTCCAATATTTATGTCCTTATCATTGAATGATGCTCCCTCATCGAGGTTAGCTATTGCAAATGGAACATCACCAGTGTTTCCATAAGGATCCCAACATGCCTGTATGTTCAAAAGCGCATAAAGTGAAGGAAGTATAATAACTCCAATGAGAACAATCACTACAATAGGATTAGAGAATGCTCCCTTGAAGTTCTTCTTCATGATTTCTGCAATCATCTTAGGATCTTTTCTACTCATCGTTTTACCTATTAAATTTTTTTGGATGTATATTATTATATATTTTTTAATATAAATCATTTTTATAATCTTTTTTAATCAATACTCTTTATAACTATGTTATGTTTTTTCGGCATTCAATAGATTTAAATCATATTCATTCAAAAATTATATTTGTCAAATAAATAATTTTCAAAAACGAATGATATTGTGATAAAATGAACCTTGAGGATACAATATACAAAAGACAATCTATTAGATCTTACGATGATGCACCCCTTGACAATCAGACACTTGATGAGATAAGGGATTTCATTGACAATGCAAAGGAATTGAATCCAAACATAAAATGGAGTTATGAAATCCTTCCAACAGAGAATATCTCTACAATGATGAGATGGAAAGCACCTCATTACATAGCTATTTTCAGTGAGGAAAAGGAGAATTACTATCAAAATATTGGATTCATCTTCCAGCAGGTAGACCTATTTTTGCAAAGCAAGGGAATTGGGACATGCTGGATAGGAATGGGAAGTCCTAAGAATTATGAAAATCCCGATAAGGACCAAAAATTCATTATAATCATATCAATTGGAAAGCCAAATGGTAATTTATACAGGGAAATTGACCAGTTTAGAAGAAAAAGTCTTGATGATATATCAGATAAGGCAGATGAAAAACTAGTTCCTGCACAATTTGCACCTTCCGCTTCCAATACCCAACCATGGTATTTCACTCACAGGGATGATGGCAGCTATGACATATACAGAGTGAAACTTGGAAGACTTAGAAACAGATTCTATAAAAAGTGGAATCAGATTGATACAGGAATAGCTTTAGCACATCTTTATGTGGCGAATGAGGATAGCTTTAGATTCTACATGAAAGACAATCCTAAAGAGCTTAAAGGATTATTCTACGCTGGAAGCTTTGAAATCTAATAGCTATTACCATAAATAAGGAATTAGTTTATATTTTACCTTTTCCTTATACTCCTTATATCCAATCAACTCATTTTCCAATACCTTTTCTTCATTTCTTATTCTAAATATTATGATTATTGGATAAACTAGCATTACAATAAATGAGAATATTGAATCCAATACCAATGGCATTGACAGGAACAGGAATATTGTGGAAGTGTACATTGGATGCCTTACAAGGCCATATAAGCCACTATCAACCACTTTTTGATTTTCACTCACTTCAACAGTACGTGAAAGGTATTCGTTTTCTCTCAACACTTCAGCATACATGATATAAGCTATCAAAAATATGACTGAAGAGATTATAATAACCACAGTTGGAAGATGGAACCATCCGAATCTAAAGTTAAGGCCAGCTAAAATGAAAGCAACGAGAAATATTATTCCACTAACTAATATAACTGTTTTCTGTTCATCTTCCTCTTCCTTTGCATTCAATCTCCTTCTTAAAAGATCTGGAGACTTGAAAAGCATGATTATTCCTGCAAAAAACATAGGAATAAATAGCAATGCCATAAACAGCCATCCATTAGGATAATCTAAGGTTCCAGCAGGAATGAAAAGAAGCATGCATATGATTATAAAACCAATTAGGAATTTGCTTAAAGCTTGAAAAAATAGTTTAGTATCCATCATATCACCGAAATTTACTTTACACTAATTCATTTATTTTTTTAATCTAATAAATTTTGAGTTTGTGGAATGATTATATATTTTTAGGAAAATAATAAAATATAAGATATCAAATAATATTTTTTATGAAAATATAATTTTTTAAGAAAAATTAATGATTTAACTGATTCATATGAAGTGGAAAATTGGAAATGTTGAAATAGACAATCAGATAGCTTTGGCCCCTATGGCGGGAGTATGTGACTTCAGCTTTAGAACCATTGTAAAGTCAATGGGATGTGGGCTCATTGAAACAGAAATGGTTTCAGACAAGGCTATTATGTATGGCAATTGGAAGACCAAGGAAATGCTGTACATGACTGACTATGAACATCCAATTTCACAGCAGATTGTCGGCTCTGATTTGGAATCTCTCACATTTGCATCAAAGTACATCTGGGAAAATACAGATGTCGATATCATTGACATTAACATGGGATGTCCTGTAACAAAAGTGACAAATAGGTCAAAGGCAGGATGTGCATTGATGAAAGAACCGGATAAGGTAAAATCTATTCTAGAATCTATTGTAGACATTGTGCCGATTCCAGTTACTGTAAAGATTAGAAGTGGTTGGGATAAAAACAGCATAAATGCAGTTGAAATTGCCCAAATCGTTGATGATGCAGGGGCATCAGCGATTACAGTTCACCCAAGAACAAAAGATCAAGGCTACTCCGGAAAGGCAGATTGGTCCATTATAAGTAAAGTCAAGGAAAATGTGAATATTCCAGTTATTGGAAATGGTGACATCAAGTCCTGTTTTGATGCAAAAGGAATGCTTGATGAAACAAATTGTGATGCAGTCATGATAGGAAGGGCATCACTTGGAAATCCATGGCTTATCCGAGATTGCGTAAACTATCTTGAAGACGGCACACTTCCATATGAAGTTACAATGGAAGAGAGAATGGAAACACTCAAAAAACATATAGATATGCTCATTGAAGTCAAGGGAGAGGAATTTGCAATTCCAAAAATGAGAACTCAAGCTGCCTATTACGTTAAGAAATTGCCAAGAACAATTGAATTAAAGCAGCAAATATTTAAAATGAATACAAAAGAAGATCTGTTTAATCTATTGGATGATTATGTAAATTCTATGGAAAAAGAGTAATGAAATAAAAAAAAAGAAAAAATTTGTTCAAACTTTTTAAAAGTTTGAACTAGTAATAAACTTTAACTGCCTCATCAACATCATCATGAAGACCTAATGCTGCAAGTGCACCTACTTTTCCTTGGTCTCCAGTAACTGCAATGAGTGGAATGTCTAATTCTTCTGCAAGCTTTTCAGCAGTTTCAACATCCATCATGCCGGTTTTTGTAGCCATTGCATATTCTCTAAGTTTAGGTGGGATTCCTATTCCTTCGAGAATAGCTATTGCAGTCTTATCGGATAATGTGTCATGCTCTAAGATTTCAATAAGTCTGTTGATCAATCTTTCCTTATCTTCAGCCATTACAGCAAAGGTAAGTGCAATTGAAACGCAGTTTTGAGTTTTGTGAGGATTATGTGGGAATAACTGAACGATAATATGGTCAAGATATTCGAATCCTTCCTCTTTCAATTGAAGGCCAATGTTATGAGCCATAGTCCAAGTTGCTCCTGCATCCTTAACGTCTGTGTCATCTATTCCAATGACTAATTTCTCGTATTTAGGAGTTACAACAGTAGCTTTTCCTTCCTTACTGCCTCCACCAACTTCAAGGACATCCACATATTTGACACCTTCACCCATTCCTCTGCACATTCCAGCACCTACACCAGCGCCAGCAAGACCTCCGTGAGTGACTTTAACTTCTTTTGCCTCTTCATCAATTGCAACTTCTTCAATTCCAGCAGCATTGATACTTGCCTTAAGGTCTATTGGCTTTTTACCTACTTTACAAAGGTAGGTGTGCTTGTTTCCATCTCTTTTAGCATCAATGATAAGTTCACTGCTGTGTTGGTATTGATAAAGCAACCAGTTGGAACCGCTTGGGCATGGGTGGTATTCAATAAGTTCTACAATATCTCCATCAGCCATTGTAATGACTTTCTCATATGGAGCAATCCATGGGTCATCAAATTTTTCCTTTAACTCATCAGGTTTTAAAATTGCCATATTATCCTCTAAACTTTTAGAAAAAGTTTAATCAAAATTTTTTCAATAATGATTAAATCAATTAAATTTTTTTAAAATAGTTAAAAATAGTTTAAAAGAATTGATTGAATCAAATTCTTTTAATAAATAAATTTTTAAAATTAAATGTCTTGTAATCTGTCACACATTTTAACAGCTGCTTCAACAGCGTTTTTACCATAGCTAACTCTTCTGTGTGCATCTAATCTGGTCATTCCAGGACCGCTGATTCCAAGGGAAATAGGTTTGCCCCATTCCAAGGACAAGTCAGCAATTTTACGGGATGCATGTTGAGCTACGATTTGGTCGTGATCGGTTGCACCTTCAATTACAGTACCTAAAGTGATTATGCAGTCAAGGTCAATTTTGCCTTCTTGGTCTGCTTCAGTTAATTTCTTGATTGCAAGTGGCATATCGAATACGCCAGGAACCATTACAATTTTTGTAATTTCACAGTCACGAACTTTAGCTTCAGCTTTTGCAAGTTCCAACATCATATGAGTAATGTCATAATTAAATTCTGCAACTACTGCACCAATATTATATTTTACCATTTTTTATCTCTCCACATAAAATTTCTTTTGTAATTCAATTAGATTTAAACTTTTTATTATCATTTACCATTTATTATTTTGATGATTCAATTGTTTACATCACGTATGTAATGAAAGTAGCTACTGCACTGAAAACCATAATGAAAATAATAAACAATGCTGCAATTTTTACTGCGTCCATTTTAAATCTCCTTTTATTATAGATTGAAATTTATAAATTTTATTTTTAATATTTTTATATATTATTGTAATTACTTATAAATGTTTTATATTATTTAAATATTTTTTAAAATTTTTTTAATTTAAAAAATCATATCAATATTCCGGATTTTCATTTTCAATGAATTATGAATCAGTATTCAGGATTTTCCTTTTTGAATTCACTGTAACTATCATATTTCAAAACATCCAGGAAGAATTTCTTCTTTTTTGGGCCTAGATTATCCAAGTAGTCCTGGAAATATTCGGTCTCTTTTATCTTTTCATAATCTTCCTTGATAAGATTGAATAATGGCTCCTTCGCATCTTCAGTAATGTCCATAAGCGCCATTCTCGGACCGTTGACCTTGTAGGCCAAAAGGTCGAACTTGTAGTCTTCATAGAAGCCATTGTCTATCATCCTTCTCATGAGCTCGCAGCCGGCCTCAACTGTATCCAGGTAGTTTGCATCGACCACATGGGTTATTGAGGCATTGTGCTTTCGTCTGTAATAGAAATGTTTTCGGATGATTGATATCCTTTCCGCCTTAAGATAGACATAAAAGAAGAAAGGCATGTCCTCGAAGTATATTCCTTCCGGAAAGCTTGCGTCAATTGATTTTAAAAAGCTGTTTCTATAGATCTTCTGGCAGCTGCTCACTGACAGGTCAAAGAGAAAATCCTTTGTCTTTTCAGGTGAGAAGACTATATCATCAAAGATTTCATCAAGATTGTTCAGGTTAAACCAATCGTTTTCATATATTCTTCCTGTTTCGTCATCGTAATTGATCATCTGATACATGGTAATGTCTGTATCCTTTGCCTTTGCTTCGCCATAAGCAATTTCAAAGGCATCTTCAGTGAACCAGTCATCGCCGTCAAGGAAAGTTACATACTCCCCACTGGCTATTTTCATTCCCTTGTTTCTGCTTGCTCCAAGGCCAATGTTCTCCTGGTCAATCACTATGATTCTAGAGTCTTCCTTTGCATAGCCATTGATGATATTCAATGTATTGTCGGTTGACCCATCGTTGACTATGATGATTTCAATGTCTTCAAGGGTCTGATTAACTACGCTTTCAATGGCATTTTCAATGAATTTCTCTTCATTATAGGCAGATAGGATAACGGATATTTTCGGATTGGTCATTTCGATTCCTTATTAATTTTATTTAATTTTTTTAGATTAATTATTAAAATGATTATTAAATTTATAATTATTAATTCAAAGCATCAATGATGGCTTCAGCCACTTCTGTAGTGCTTGCATTTCCGCCAAGGTCTGGAGTCAAGACTTTTCCTTCATTCAAGACTGCAAGTATTGCATCATTCAACTTATCCTCAGCTTCGTACTCTTCCAAATAGTTCAACATCATGCAGGCTGAAAGAAGCATGGCCATTGGATTTGCTATTCCCTGACCTGCAATGTCCGGTGCGGAACCATGGACAGGCTCAAACAATGCTCCATTCTCTCCTATGTTACCGGATGGAATCATTCCAAGACCTCCTACGAGACCTGCTCCTTCGTCAGATAGTATGTCTCCAAAGAGATTGGTTGTTACGATCACTTCAAAGCTTTCAGGCCTTGTGATGAGATACATTGCAGTTGCATCCACATAGAAATCCTCTGCTTCGATTTCACCTTCATATTCCTTGGCCACTTCATAAAAGATTTCCTTGAACAGGCCATCAGTCACCTTCAATACGTTTGCTTTGTGAACACCGGTGACTTTGCCTTTATTGTTGCTTTTGGCGTATTGGAATGCATAGTCAATGATTCTTCTTTCCGCTTCCCTGGTGATGATTCTTCTAGCTATTGCACCTTCCTCTGTATATTCCTCTTCCTTTGCAATATACATTCCTTCGGTGTTTTCCCTTACAATCATGAAGTCAAGATTGTCAAAAAGGGCATTTGTGTTCGGATAGGACTTGACGGGCCTTAGGTTGGCAAATAAGTTCAGTTCCTGCCTAAGCCTTACTATAACATCCGCTGCGGTTTCACCGGCAGCTCCAAAGAGGCATGCATCTGCATTTTTTGCAAGCGCTATTGTCTCATCAGGCAAAGCCTGACCATTTTTCTCAAGGCATTCATCTCCAGCTTCACCGTATGTAAAATTAAAGTCAATGTCCAATGAATCCAATACCTTTATGCACGCATCCATAACTTCCCTACCGATTCCATCTCCTGGAATCACTGCAATATCATACATCATTTAACCTCTTTTATTAAGATAATATTAGATAATAATATATTCGTTAAAAATTTACTTATTCATTTTGATTTCTCAAATAATTGATCAGTCCGCCGGATTCAAGAATTTCCATCATGAATGGAGGAAGTTTTTTGAATTCGATTTCCTTTCCCCTTTCAGATATGATCAATCCATTCTCCATATCAACTTCTATTTCCTCGCCATCTTCAATGATTTCACTTATACCTGGGGCCTCCAAAAGCGGAACTCCCACATTTGTCGCATTTCTATAGAAGATTCTTGCAAAGGATTCGGCTATCACTGCAGATATTCCACATCCCTTGATGGCTATTGGGGCATGTTCCCTGCTTGACCCGCATCCGAAATTGCTTCCTCCAAGAATGAAGTCTCCAGCATCAACTTTTGATTTGAAATCTTCCACCAATCCTTCCATGCAATGCTCTGACAGCTTTTCCTCATCAGTGTAGATCAAGTATCTTCCTGGAAGAATAATGTCTGTATCAATGTCATTTCCAAATTTCCAAACCTTTCCTTTCATATTATTCCTCCCCTGGCACAGCAATTCTTCCTTCAATGGCTGACTGGGCAGCCACTTTCGCTGAAGATAGGTAAACCTTCCCTTCCGGACTTCCCTGTCTTCCCTTGAAGTTTCTGTTAGAGGTTGAAAGACTTACTTCATCAGGGCCAATGAGACCGGTATGGCCTCCAAGGCATGGTCCGCAGCATGGTGCAGATACAAGGGCTCCCGCTTCTACGAATATCTTGATCAATCCTTCATCCAATGCCTTAAGATAAGTCTCTTTAGAGGCTGGAATGACCAGCATTCTTAGGCCATTAGCTATTTCCTTTCCTTTAAGTATTCTTGCGGCATCCCTTAAATCTTCAATTCTGCCGTTAGTACATGAACCGATAAAGACCTGGTCAAGTTCAACGTCACCAAGCTCGCTTGCAGGCCTTACATTGTCAACATTATGAGGGCAAGCTATTTGAGGTTCAAGCTCGCTTACATCAATGTCAATAATCTCCAAGCTATTGGAATCCAAGTCAGTCTTAAGATTGGATTTTTCCATAAAAGCTTTCAATCTATTTTTATTCTCTCCACTAACTCTATCCTTGAGGTATTCATATGTCTTGCTGTCAGGCTCTATAAGTCCTGTTTTTCCTCCCATTTCAATGGCCATATTTGAGAGCACCATTCTCTCTGAAACGTTCATGCTTGAAATGGTTTCTCCTGCAAATTCACAGGATTTGTAGGTAGCGCCATCCGCTCCAACCTGGCCTATGATGCTTAAGATCACATCCTTTGCAGATGTATTCTCTTTCAGTTGACCGTTTACATTGAATCTTATTGTTTCAGGAACCTTAAACCATAACTGTCCGGTGGACAATACCATCGCCATGTCTGTAGAGCCGATTCCAGTTGCAAATGCTCCAAGGGCACCATAGGTACATGTATGTGAGTCTGCCCCTACAATGACTGTTCCAGGTATCACATGGCCCTTTTCAGGAAGGACCTGATGACAGACCCCTTCCTTAACATCGTAGAAGTTCTCAATCTCTTGTTCCTTTACGAATTTTCTCATCAGGATATGGTTGTTTGCAGAGTCAAGTGAATCTGCCGGAACCTGATGGTCAAATGGAATCACTATTTTAGAGGAATCCCATACCTTTTCAGTTCCTATTTTTTCGAATGATTCAACTGCAAGAGGTCCAGTCAAATCATGCATCATGGCTATATCGATATCTGCCATGACAATGTCACCAGCTTCCGCTTCTCCTTTTCCGGAAGCTCTTGCAAATATCTTTTCAGCAATTGTTGACATATTTTCACCTCAATCAAAAAGAGTTAATGATAGTTAGTTAGCATGATTTTTTGATTAAATATAATTTATTTGATTATTTTCAATATTTTGATTTTTACAATATTTCTTTTATTGATTATTTATTGTATTTATACAAATTGCCATAATTTATTAAAGTAATGTCTTCAGGCACATCTTTAATGATGTTTTTTGTATCGAAGATGATTTTTGATTTCATATTCTTTCTTAAAGCGTCATAATCCAAGTCCTTGAATTGATTGTGGTCAGTTAGAATCAGGACCATTGAGGAATCCTTAGTCGCCTCATCGAAATCAAGATAATCAGGATTGTCAAAGTGAGGGTCATGGATAGCTATTTCATATCCCGCTGCCTTCAATCCTGTGATTATTTCAAATGCCGGGCTTTCCCTTGCATCATCGGTATTTCCCTTATATGCAACTCCAAATACGCTGATCTTTTCAGCATCCTTGTCGAGATTGCTCAATATCTTGCCTGTATTCTCTATTACGAATCCAGGCATGCTGTTGTTTGTATCCCTTGCCAACTTGATTATCTTTGCAACGTCAGGAGCCTTTGCATATATGAAATAAGGGTCGATGGCCAGGCAGTGTCCTCCCACTCCAGGACCTGGGCTATGGATATTTACTCTTGGGTGCTTGTTTGCCATTTCAATGACGTCAAGGGCATTGACTCCAATTTCCGCACATATTTTGGCAAGTTCATTGGCAAGTGCGATGTTCACATCCCTAAAGGTGTTTTCCATGCATTTTGACAATTCTGCAGTTTTTGCCTCTGTTTCGATTATTTCCCCTTTCACAAAGGTTCTGTAAACATCTGCAGCTTTGTGGCTGCACTCTTCTGTGATTCCACCTACGATTCTGTTGTTGTTTACCAATTCTTCCATAATCTGTCCAGGGAGAACTCTTTCAGGGCAATGAGCAAGGAACAGATCTTCTCCAATCACAAATCCTTCATTTTCAAATATTGGCTTGATAGTTTCATCGGTGGACATAGGAGCTATTGTGGATTCAATGATGACCACATTTCCTTTTTTCAAGACAGGCAAAATTGATTGGCATGCGGATATTACATAGCTTAAGTCGCAGCTCAAGTCTTCCCTTACATAAGGTGTAGGAACGGTAATGATGAAGGTATCAGCTTCTTCAGGCTTTAGGGAAGCTCTGTAATGGCCTTTTTCCACAGCATTACTAATCGCTTCAGTTATTCCAGGCTCTTCAATATGAGCTATTCCTTGGTTCAATTTTTCAACAATCTCCTCATTAACATCCACTCCAAGGACTTCACAGCCATTTTTAGCGAAGAGTGCCGCTGTCGGCAATCCAATATATCCTTGTCCTACAATACAAATCTTCATAAATATCGCCCTGATAATAGTTTATACGATTTTATATATGATTGTCATTTAATATAAATATTTTATACATATTAAATTTAAAATCTAATAGAATATATTTATATTTTATAAAACTAAAAAATTATATTATGATGTTTGTTGGATAAACTTATATCATGATAAAAATTTTTGAAATTGACTTTGAGGAGAAATAATGAAAATATTAATCACTGGCGCTTATGGAATGTTGGGTTCAGATTTGAGGGAAGTCCTTAAGAACTTTGAATTGATATGCACCGGTTCAAAGGATTTGGATATCACCGATGAGGAAAAGGTAATCGATTTCATCAGTGAAAATATGCCTGATTTGGTCATTAATGCAGCAGCATATACTGCCGTAGATGATTGTGAAACCCATTATGATGAGGCATATGCAGTAAATGCAATAGGCCCTAAAAATTTGGCCATTGCCTGCAAAAAGATTGATGTTCCTTTAGTCCATATCAGCACAGATTATGTCTTTGACGGCAGCAAGATAAGCCCTCTTATGGAAGCTGACAAATTAGGTCCTCAAAGTGCCTATGGAAAGACAAAGCTTGAAGGTGAGAAATTCATTCAAGAGTACACTGACAAGTATTTCATCCTTCGTACCGCATGGCTCTATGGCCTTCATGGCAATAATTTTGTAAAGACTATGCTTGATTTGGCTGAAAGCCATGATGAGATAACCGTAGTCAATGATCAGATAGGATCTCCCACATATTCTCTGGATTTGGCTGTGGCAATCACCAACCTTTTGCATAGTGACAAATATGGAATCTATCATGTGACAAATGAAGGGGAATGCTCCTGGTATGACTTTGCTTGTGACATATTTGAACTCTCTGGCATTGATGTAAATGTCATTCCAGTCACAACTGAAGAGTTTCCAAGACCTGCTCCAAGACCTCATTATTCCGTTCTAGACAATAAGAAGTGGAATGCAGCAGGATTTGTTCCAATGAGAGATTATAAAGAGGCTTTAGGAGCATTCTTATCATTGTATAATTTTTTCAAGAGACTTAGGAAAATTTAATAAAAAAATATTTGATTCAATATTTAAAGCAATTAAAAATCATAATAATTTAATTTAACAATCTATTTAGTTTAAAAAACAATTAATTCAACAATAATTTTTATAAAAGAAGTGATTACATGAAAGGAATTGTATTGGCTGGCGGTGCTGGAACAAGATTGTATCCGATTACAAAAGCTATATCTAAACAGCTATTGCCTTTATATGACAAACCGATGATCTATTATCCGATATCTGTTTTAATGTTGGCAAACATCAAGGAAATCCTGATCATTTCAACACCAAGAGACTTGCCGTTGTATGAGGAGCTCTTGGGAGATGGGTCTGATTTGGGAATATCCTTCTCCTATGCAGAACAGGAAAATCCAAATGGATTGGCTGAAGCGTTCATCATTGGGGAGGATTTCATCGGAGATGACAATGTTGCCCTCATTCTAGGAGACAATGTGTTCCATGGACACAGATTCACAGAGATATTGGAAAGGGCATGTGACCTTGAGGAAGGGGCAGTTGTCTTTGGATACTATACTAACAGGCCTGAGGACTTTGGCGTTGTGGAGTTCGACAAGGAGTGGAATGTACTCTCCATTGAAGAGAAGCCAGAGCATCCGAAATCCAATTATATTGTTCCGGGGCTTTATTTCTATGACAATGATGTCATTGAGATAGCTAAAAAGGTAAAGCCATCTGAAAGAGGAGAGCTTGAAATCACCTCTGTAAATGAAGAGTATCTCAAAATGGGTAAGCTTAAGGTAGAATTGCTTGGTAGAGGTATGGCTTGGCTGGATACCGGAACCCATGACGGTCTCCTTGAAGCAAGTAACTTCATTGAAACCGTGCAAAGAAGGCAAAGCCTATACATTGCCTGTCTGGAAGAGATAGCTTATTTGAAAGGTTATATCACTAAAGAAGACCTGTTGAGATTGGCCAAGCCTCTTAGAAAAACAGAGTATGGTGATTATTTGCTTGAATTGGCAGAGAGAAAATTATAATTAAAAATTTTAATTTAAGCAATGATTTAAAATTATTATTAAGAATTTTTACAATCAGGTGTTTTAATGGGTAAATTCAAAATTACAAGAAGCGAAATTGAAGGTGTCTTCACTGTGGAGCCAACAGTTTTTGGTGATGAGAGAGGATACTTCATGGAAACCTATAATGAAAATGACTTCAAGGAGGAAGGAATTGACCTGACCTTTGTTCAGGATAATCAGTCTAAATCATCAAAAGGAGTTTTAAGAGGACTTCATTTCCAATACACCCAGCCTCAAGGCAAATTGGTTCGCGTAATAAAGGGTGAGGTTTTTGATGTGGCTGTTGACCTCAGAAAAAAATCAGAGACCTATGGAAAATGGGTTGGCGAGATTCTTTCAGAAGAGAATAAAAAGCAGCTTTTTGTACCAAAGGGATTTGCTCATGGATTTTTGGTTTTATCCGATGAGGCTGAATTCGTCTACAAATGCACAGATTTCTATAATGGCGATGATGAGGGAGGAATCATTTGGAATGATCCTGAGATAGCCATTGACTGGCCATTGGATGAGATTGGTGAAGAGAACATTCTTTTATCTGATAAGGATAAATTATGGAAACCCTTAAGTGAGACAGAAACTGACTTTTAACAATATTTATATGATTTCAGGATAGGATAAAAGTTTTATTGATTTAAGTGATTTATATGACTAAAGTTTTAATAACCGGTGGAGCAGGATTCATAGGAAGCAACTTTGTAAAATACATGCTTGAAAAGTATCCGGATTATGAGATTGTGAATCTGGATGCCCTAACATACTGCGGGAATCTTGAAAACTTGGAGGATATTGAAGACAATCCAAATTACACCTTTGTAAAGGGAGACATTCAAGATGCGGAATTGGTCGATTTCATCGTCAAGGATGTGGATTACATAGTTCATTTTGCTGCTGAAAGCCATGTGGACCGTAGCATCGAAGACCCTCAGATATTCATAAAGTCCAATATCATAGGAACTCAAGTGCTCTTGGATGCAGCTAAGAAACATGATATCAGGAAGTTTCTTCAGGTCTCCACTGATGAGGTTTATGGAAGCCTTGGAAGTGAAGGTTACTTTACAGAAGAAAGTCCCCTTCAAGCAAACAGCCCATATTCCGCTTCAAAGGCCGGTGCGGATTTGATGGTCAGGGCTTATGGTGAAACATTCGGTTTGCCTATCAACATTACAAGATGCTCAAACAATTATGGCCCTTATCAATTTCCCGAAAAGCTAATCCCTCTCATGATTTCAAATGCCTTGGAAGATAAGGAATTGCCTGTCTACGGTGATGGAAAGAACATCAGGGACTGGCTCCATGTATACGACCACTGCACAGCAATCGACCTAGTCCTTCATAAGGGTAAATTGGGAGAGGTCTATAATATCGGGGGCCATAATGAAAAGGAAAACATTGAAATCGTAAAGCTCATATTAAAAGAGTTAAACAAACCTGAATCCCTGATCAAGTTTGTTAAAGATAGATTGGGCCATGATAGGCGCTATGCAATTGATTCAACTAAAATTACAGAAGAATTGGGTTGGAAGCCAAAATACACATTTGAAACAGGCATTGTAGAAACCATTAACTGGTATTTGGACAATCCGGATTGGATGGAAAAGGTAAAATCCGGCGAGTACCAGGAATATTATGAGAAAATGTATTCAAAAAAATAGATTAATTATATGATTTTTAATGTTTTATTAGTTTTTTAATTTTTTTATTATTCAAAAAAGTGATTTTATGAAAGTATCAGTAGTGACTCCAAATTATAATGGATTGAAGTTCCTGAACAGCTATTTTGAAACCTTGCTGATTCAAAGCAGATTCATTGAGGAAATCATTATAATTGACAATGCATCTACTGATGGAAGCATAGGATTCATTGAGGAGTTCATCAATAGCTCCAACTATCCGATTGACATAGTTCTAATTAAAAATCAAGAAAATTTAGGATTTGCCCCTGCAGTCAACCAGGGAATCAGAAAGGCAAAGTGCGAATATGTCTATTCAGTGAACAATGATGTCGAATTGGAATGGAATGCCTTGGAGGAGATCATCAAGGCCATGGATGAATCCATTGAATTGGGTGAAAATCCATTTTCAATCCAGTCAAAGATGATTCAGCATTACAATAGAGAACTGATGGATGATGCGGGAGATGAGTATACCATACTTGCCTGGACCAAAAAGATAGGGGATGGCCAGCCTGTGGAAAGATACAATGAAAAGAGAGAGATATTCTCCTCTTGTGCAGGTGCGGCATTGTATAGGAAATCAGTTCTTGAGGAAATAGGATTGTTTGACGATAATTTCTTTGCCTATGTTGAGGACATAGACCTTGCCTACAGGTCTCAGATATATGGCTACAGGAATTATTTCTGCCCGAATTCAATAGTCTACCATTATGGAAGCGGAACAAGCGGAAGCAGATACAACGAATTCAAGATCAGATTGGCAGCCAGAAACAATGTATTCCTGATTTACAAGAACTTCCCAATCATTCAAAAGGTCATTAATTTCATATTCCTCTTCTTTGGATTCCTGATAAAATATCTTTTCTTTGTTAGGAAGGGATACGGATCCATTTATTTGGATGGAATCAAGGAAGGACTGAACGATAGAAAAAAATTAGATAAGACTCCATTTTTAAGGAAAAACTGGAAAAACTACTTTAAGATAGAATGGAAGCTTATAAAAAATACTTTCGCTTATTTAAGGAAATGATTAAATTAATATAATATAGAGATTGTACAAAATTGAAATAGATGTTTTTTATTCATTATTATAGGTGTAAAGATGAGAAAATTAGATTTGTCCATTATCATTGTCAATTACAATACCTTCAAATTAACAAAGGAGACAATCGATTCCTGTTTGGCTGAACCTACCCATTATACATATGAAATCTTTTTAGTGGACAACAAGTCAACCGATGACAGCTTGGAAAAGCTTGAAGACTACTTTAAGGATGAAATATCAAGAGGGACCATCAAGGTCATAGCCAACTCCGGCAATGATGGGTTTGCAAAGGCAAACAACTTAGCCATTGAAGAGGCCCTTGGGGAATACATTCTTCTTTTAAACTCAGATACACTTATAAAGGAAGCTACAATTGATAAATGCATGGATTATATGACCAAAGCTACAAATGCCGACGTCGGCGCTTTGGGATGTAAGGTTTCCCTTGCAGACGGCACCCTTGACAAGGCATGCAAGCGCAGCTTTCCAAATCCTGTAAATGCATTCTATAAGCTGTTCAACATCAAGACATCAAGCGACAGGGACGATTACAATCTGGATGACTTGGATGATGACGGAGTCTATGAGATAGACTGTCTGGTCGGAGCATTCATGCTTGTTCGAAGAACCACAATCGATGATGTTGGCCTTCTGGATGACGCCTTCTTCATGTATGGCGAGGACATTGACTGGTGCTATAGGATAAAGCAGGCAGGATGGAGAATCGTCTACTTCGGCGAGGCTGAAATCATCCATTATAAGGGAGCAAGCAGTGAGGATAAGAAGACCAAAAAGAGAAATCCAAAGCTTATTTATGAATTCTACAGGGCAATGTATGTCTTCTATAGAAAGCATTACACCGAAAAGTACAATGTTCTTGTAAACATTGCCGTTTATATTGGAATAGGGGTTCTATTGGTCTTTAATCTGATTAGGAATGCTTTAAGGTCATAAAATAATAGGTAATTTTATAAATAATATATTTTAAATCTAATATTGATATGAATATAGTATTAAATGTATAAGTGCTTAATTTTTTATCAATTATCAATCAACTTTAAACAAATATCAAATCAATAAACTAAGAGTGGTAAGATGATTAAGGAAAATCAAAGAATATTGAACTCATTGCTTGTTGTAATAGATGTTCTTGTAATTCTGTTTTCATTGGTTCTGGCCTATTACGTCAGATTCAAGACCACTCTATTCGGTCCTTTGGGAGGATCATTGCCTTTTATTGATTACTTGGTATTCACTGTCTTATGCATTATCCCAACCTATCTTCTTTTATACTACTTTTTTGGCCTGTATAAGCCATTCAGGAACAAGTCTTCAATATTGTCCGGTGCAGAGGATATAATAAAAGCGGACATAATGGCTTTCATTATTCTAGTGGCAATTCTCTTCGTCATCAACCAGCCGGATTTCTCAAGAATCATGCTATTCCTGTTAAGCTTGTTCGGTATGGTATTTGCAATTATTGAAAGGGCTCTTGTAATCTTGGTATTGAGATTCATGAGGGTGAACAACCGCAACTTAAAGCATATGCTCATCATCGGGGATAACGAGTTGGCCTTTACCTTTGCACATAAGATCAAGTCCAAAACCTATTTGGGATATAACATTGGCGGATTTTTGGGAAGGAAGGAGCATTTAGGAAAAACATTTGAGGGAATCAAGTTCATAGGCACTTTCAAGGATTTGCCTGATGTCCTGAAGACCCATAAGTTTGACAGGGTTGTCATAGCCATTCCATTGCAGTACTATTATCACTTGAATGAGATTGTGGATGCATGTGAAGAGGAAGGAATCAAGGCGGAAATCATTCCAGACTATTATAAGTATTTGCCTGCAAGGCCTTCCGTTGACATGCTGGACGACCTGCCAATCATCAATATACGATATGTTCCTTTGGATGATGCATTCAATAAGTTCAAGAAGATCATTGAAGATTATTTTGTAGCCATTGTAGCTATTATCATCACCTCTCCAATCATGATTTTGACAGCCATTGCAATTAAATTGGAATCCCCTGGCCCTATCATCTTCAAGCAGGAAAGGATAGGCTATGGCGGAAAGCCATTCATGATGTATAAGTTCAGAAGCATGAAGGTTCAGGATGAGGAGGAAGAGAAATCCCAATGGACAACAGAAGACGATCCAAGAAAGACAAGGGTCGGAACATTCATCAGAAAGATGAGCATTGATGAGTTGCCTCAGTTCTTCAATGTCCTGAAAAGGGAGATGAGCGTTGTCGGGCCTCGTCCGGAAAGGCCATATTTCGTAGAGCAATTCAAGAAGGAAATTCCAAAATATATGGTCAAGCACCAGGTAAGGCCAGGCCTTACAGGGCTTGCTCAAGTAAACGGATATAGAGGAAACACTTCAATTGAAAAGCGTATTGAATATGACATCCGCTATGTAGAGAACTGGAGTCTGGTACTGGACATTCAAATCATGTTGAAGACCATCTTCAAAAGGGATGAGAATGCCTACTGATTGGCTTGAACTCTCGATTTTTCACTTTTTTTAAACTTTTTCATTTTCAAGTCAATTTTCAAATTCAATTGAAATTTATAGTCTTATCTTATTTTTTCATCCTAATTTTAAAATGATTTTAAATTCGTTATTTTTCATATAGATTATTAAATTTCCTTAAAATTGCTAAATTGATGTTATTATGAATTATTATAATGAAAAAAAGCATAATTTTATATATTTGGTCATATAATTGATTATTACAGACTTAATTTTTAAAAATTAGCCTATGATATTTAAGTTTTGAAATTTGACTGAATATTAAATGAGATGAAAACCTAAACTTTTATAAGCTGCAATGTTTTAATATTTATACTCGAATCCTTGAGATTTCAAGAAACCTAAATGATTTGATGATTTTTTTGATATGGATTCATATGAAAATTCGGATATTAAAAATATTAAAATAATATAGATTATAAATATATTATTATAATGAATTTATGATGAAAAATAGAATTGATGATATTGAAAATAAGATTTTTTATTTTATGATTTATTTTTTATTATCGTTTATTTTTATTTGATATTTGCTCTTATTTCATTATTAAATATCTTGTATGGTTACATTTTTAATTAGGCATTTGGGGCCAATATGTTTTTTCACTTGAAACTCCACTATTAGTTTTCAAATGCTCTGTCTTAATTATTATATATGGAGAAAATTAAATTATAATTTAACTTGAAAAAATTGTGATAAAACAAATGGTCAGACTTAATTTCAATCGATCTTTAGCATGAAAATCATATGACGATTCAAATTAAGTGATTGTTGTTTTATTGATTATTTTTACTAAATTTATAATTTAAAAAAAACGAGGGTTTGGTATGGATAAAGAATTTTTCAATGGAATGAATTTAGCTGAAGATATTAGTGAGGAAGATTTCCAATACATTGTGGATGGTTGGGAAAAGGTTCAAGACACATTATCAAAGGATGAATTCATAGATAAGTTTAATAAAGTTAAAGATGAATACAAAGACGCTTCTTTTTTCAGTGACAAGGATTTCATAGACATGGTTGTAAATCCGTTTACCGGAAAGGAAACCGCAACAGAAACTGAAACTGATTTTGATCTTGAGAATCCGAAGACAATCGCCGAGGTTGAACCTGGCCGCCAAGGTTTCAGTGTCATTGCAAGGGTAATGTCTATTTCCAATCCAAAATCATTCATTTCAAGGAAAGGAGAAGAGGGAAGTCTTGCAAATATGCAAATTGCAGACAATACCGGCGAAGTAAGACTTGTTCTTTGGAGCGAAAACATCAAGCATCTTAAGCACATCTCTGAAGGAGACATTGTTGAAATTTCAGAAATTGACTGCAAGGATGGATTTAGAGGAGGCAAGGAATTTTCCTTACGTCCTAGATCATTGCTAAGGGCAATCGACGAGACAAATGAGAACTACCCTAAAAACATTGATGAATTTCCGGTTTATGAAGAGAACCTCATTTCAATTGCAGACATTGTTCCTGATGAAAAGGTTAGCATCATAGGAAGATTGATCAGAGTTCCTGCTCCTCACACTTATGAAAGCAATGGAAAGAAAGGAAAAGTAACTTCTCTTGAAATTCAAGACAGTACCGGGAAAATTTCCTACACCTTATGGAACAAGGATGTAGACCTGATTAATAGGTTAGGCTTAAAAGAAGGGGACATTGTCAAGCTCCTTAATGAGCAATCCAGAGAAAGAAACG
The DNA here is from genome assembly GCF_017410345.1 of Methanobrevibacter sp. Taxonomy (NCBI): domain Archaea; kingdom Methanobacteriati; phylum Methanobacteriota; class Methanobacteria; order Methanobacteriales; family Methanobacteriaceae; genus Methanobrevibacter; species Methanobrevibacter sp. The sequence continues at coordinate 2,689 of NZ_JAFQQZ010000048.1, read as the reverse complement.
GGGAAATCTCATTGTCCCATTGGGATGGAAGAATCCTTAAGGTTGAAGGGGATTTCGACATTCCTGAATATGAAGAGAACATCATTAAAATCGGCAATGCTCAGGAAGTCAAGGATGTTAGCTTGATAGGCATTGTAACTAAAATCCAGGATACAATCGAATTTGATAGGCAGGATGGAACCAAAGGATTTGTGAAGTCAATTGAAATCACTGATGATACCGGTTCCATAAGAGTTACCCTTTGGGGTGACGATACCAAATTGCAAGTTTCCAAAGGGGACATCCTTAAGGTCATCGGCGGAAACATTGAATATGATGACTATGCTACCAGCGGATATAGGGTAAACACCAATTGGAACACTGAATTAAAGGTAAACCCTGATGTCAACGATGACTTGCTTGAAGGATTGAATGACATCTCAAGCAAATTAGGTCCAATAAGCATTGGTGAAGTTCAGGATCATGAAGAAGATGGTGAAGAAGTGGATGTCATCGGAAGATTGGTTACAATTTACGATTCACATTCTTTCCAAAGGGATGACGGTTCAACCGGATTCGTTCGTTCCGGAGATATTGCAGATTCAACCGGAAAAGTCAGGATCTCATTCTGGGATGAGAAGGCAGAGGCTTCATATGGAATAGGCAAGGCATATCAAATTGAAAATGCCAGAACCAGATTAGGCATGTATGAAGTTGAGCTCAATGTTGGAAAGACAACCAGAGTGATTGAACTTACAGATGCTGAAGCTGCTGACTTGCCTTCATTTGAAGATTTGGAAGAGCAAATCTATCAAACCAAGAAAATCTATGATTTGGAAGAGGACGACATGAACGTCAAGGTTGTAGGAAGAATCATGGAAATTGAAGATACCCGTGAATTTGAAAGACCGGACGGTTCCAAAGGTTTGGTTAGAAACATGACCATCGGTGACGATTCAGGTTTCATAGCCGTTACATTATGGGATGACAAGACCAATTTGCCTTTTGATCTCAATGAGGCAATCAAGATTCAAAATCCACGCATAAGGTATAATGACAGGTCCAATCGTGAAGAATTGTCTGTAGGCAATTCAACAAACATATTGCAGCCTTCCTATAATGAACTGAACAGTCTTCCGGATATTGAAGAATTGCAGAATATCCTATACACTTCAAAGGATATTGCAAACCTTGAATTGGAAGATAGAAATGTGAGAATTACAGGTACATTCTCTGAACCTTATATTGAAAGGATCCTAATTCCTAAATGTCCGATCTGCAATCGTACTCTTGAAGATGAGGATGAAGAGGAGTGCCCACATTGTGGAAACTATATAGACAAACCGAAATATCTTTTAATGCTTCCTGCAAAGATCACTGATGAAACCGGTGAAATCCAAGTAACATTCTTCAATGAATTGGTAGAGGAATTGCTTGGCATGAAGCATGATGAAATAGTCGAAATGTATGAGGAAAACGAAGGTGACTTCGGATTCCTAGAGACCAAAGCAATGGATATTGAAGGACAATCCTTGGAATTGATTGCTGATGTGACTTACAATAATTATGATGAAGAGATAAGACTTAGGCCTAAAAAGATCGTTAAGAAAGAGCTATAAGTTTTATTTTATTGCATGATGAACTTTAATAAATTTATTTAATGGGTTGATAATTATGGTAGAACTTGAAGACTTACCTAATGTTGGAGAAAAAACTGCTGAAAAATTAAGGGAAGCAGGGTTTGCTGATATGATGAGATTGGCTACCGCCACCGCTAAGGAATTGGCTGTAAAGGCTGAAATCGGTGAAGGGGTAGCAGAAAAGGTTATTGAAGCAGCACGTAAAGCTGAAAAAATTGATTTTGAAACAGCATTTGATGTGATGGAAAGAAGACGTGATGTTGGCCGCATAACCACTGGAAGCAAAGGCGTCGATGAATTGATTGGAGGAGGAATCGAAACTCAGGCAATCACTGAAGTGTTCGGGGAATTCGGATCAGGTAAAAGTCAGATTTCCCATGAATTGGCTGTCACCGTTCAATTGCCAAAGGAAAAAGGCGGTTTAGATGGTGAATGCGTATTCATTGATACAGAGAACACTTTCAGACCTGAAAGGGTTGAACAGATTGCAGACGCATTTGGCCTTGACCGTGAGGAAGTTTTAAGAAAGATTCACATTGCAAGGGCATTCAACTCCTCTCACCAAATATTAATGGCTGAAAAGATTAATGAATTGATTCAAAGCGGTGTTAATGTAAGATTGGTCATTGTCGACTCACTTATGGCACACTTCAGAGCAGAATATGTCGGAAGGGAATCCTTAGCAACAAGGCAACAGAAATTAAACCAACACTTGCATGCATTGCAGCAAGTGGCTAACACTTATAATGTGGCTGTTTTCCTTACCAACCAAGTTCAGGCAAGACCTGACGCATTCTTCGGAAGTCCGACAAAGGCTATCGGTGGACACGTTTTAGGACATGCTTCAACTTACAGAATCTGGCTGAAAAAAGGATTGGCTGGAAAAAGAATCGCCAGATTGGTGGACAGCCCTCACTTGCCAGAAGGGGAAGCTGTATTTAAAGTCACTACCGATGGTATTGTTGACTAACCCAGCTTTTGCTCGCCTTCGGCTCGCAAAACCTGGACCAAAATCTTTTTCACTAGTGGGGAGTGATTTCACTCTTAACTAATTTTTTTTAATTATTTTT
>NZ_JAFQQZ010000047.1 GCF_017410345.1 Methanobrevibacter sp. | reverse complement strand
GTCGATTTTAACAGAGAACAGTTCCCAGGTTTAGTATTCAAACTTCAAGAACCTAAAACTGCTGCTTTGATTTTTAGTTCTGGTAAACTTGTATGTACTGGTGCTAAATCTATCGACGATTCAAAATTAGCTATTAAAAAAACTGTCGACCTTATGAGAACTATTGATACTGAAATTCCTCATGAGTTTGATATTAAAATTCAAAACATCGTTGCTTCTGCAAATTTACAATCTACTTTAAATTTAGAAGCAGTTGCTTTGGAATTAGAAAACACTGAATATGAACCAGAACAATTCCCTGGTTTAGTATACCGTTTATCTGATCCTAAAGTTGTATTATTATTATTCGGTTCCGGAAAAGTTGTTTGTACTGGAGCTAAAACCAAAAAAGACGCTAGGTTAGGTGTCGAAAACGCTAAAGCTAGACTTAGCGAATTGGACTTAATATAATTGGTGATATTATTGATTAAACTTGTAGTATTTGACTTAGATAATGTTATTATTGATGGTGAGGGCATAGACGAGATTGGAAAATTAGTAAATATTGAAGATCAAATTGCAGCAATCACCGAGCAGGCCATGCAAGGTGATATCGACTTCGAAACATCCATTAAGAAAAGAGTAGGGCTTCTCAAGGGAGTCGCTACTGAAGATATTAAAACATTAGCTAGTGAAATGCCTCTAATGAAAGGAGCTGAAGAAACCGTTTCCACCTTAAAGGAAAACGGATTTGATGTGGCTATCATCAGTGGCAGTTTTGATATAATCGCCGATACTATTAAGGGAAAACTTGATGTGGATAAGATATTCACAAACTCATTAGTTGAAGAAGACGGGATCTTGACTGGTGAAGTTACTGGACCATTAGTATCTGGTTCAAAATTAGATGTTCTATCTTCATTCATCGAAGAAAAAGGATATACATTGGATGAATGTGTAGCCATTGGAGATGGAGCAAATGATATTTCCATGATTGAATCTGCAAAATATGGAATTGCCTTTAATGCGAAACCTGCTTTAAAGGAGAATGCAGACATTATTGTGGAAACCCGTGACTTAACTGACGTTTTAAATGTCATCATTCATTTAAACTCTGAAAACACTGAAGGAGATGCTGACGTGGATAAAGAAGTTGCTGTAGAAACTGAAGTAGTTGAAACTACTGACGTAGTTGTTGAAAACCAAGAAGAAGAACAAGTTGCAGATGCAACTGAAGAAGTAGTTGAAGAAATCGAAGAAACAGAAGAACTTGTTGAAGAAGCTGAAGAGGAAGCTGAAGAGGCAGAAGAAGTAGTCGAAGAGGAAACTGCTGAGGAAGAAGAGGCTGAACCTGCTGAAGAAATCGAAGAAATCGAAGAAGTGGAAGAAGCTGAAGAAGCAGTTGAAGAAGAGGCTGCTGAAGAAGAAGCTACTGAAGATGAAACCGAAGAGGAAGCTGAAGAAGCAGTTGAAGAAGAGGCTGCTGAAGAAGCTGAAGAAGTAGCGGAACCTGCTGAAGAAAAACCTGTTAAAGAAGCAAAACCTAAAAAATCCAAAAAGAAAAATGCTCTTCCAGAACCTGACTTTGATTTAGCTGACACCATTGAAGGTGTAAGGGCTCAAAAAGATGAAAGGGAAGAACGTATCGCTAAGGTTGCTGAAGAAAGGGAAGCCTTTAACAGAGAAGCTAAAGAACAACGCAAAATACGTGATGAATTGAATTCTGAATTGAAAGAAAACTTAGCTAAAGCTATTGAGTTCAGAGACCAACGTAATGAAATCAACAAGCAAGTTGAAGAAAACAAAAAGGCACGTAATAAAGTCAACGATGAAATTAAAAGTCTTGAATGGTCTTCTGGTAAAAAGGATAGAGTAAGAATCGAAAACGAGATCAAAAAGATCGATAAGATTATCGAAACCAGAGTATTGGACATCAAGAAAGAAAATCAACTTGTTAAAAATGCAAATGACTTAAGAAAAGAACTTGCAGAAATCAAGGAAGACGATAAGGTCAAAGAAGAAGCTGCTGAACTCAAGAAACAATCTGAAGAATACCACGCTAAAGTTGTAGAACTTTCAGAACAAGCTCAAGAAGCTCACGAACAAATGCTTGCTTACTTCAGAAAAACTGATGAAATCAGAACTGCTGCAGATGAAGCACACAAGTTATTCATCCAAGCTAGAAAGAATGCTTCCGCAAAACATGAAGAGTTCAAAATGATCTTAAGTGAAATTCATGTAATCAACAAAAAGTTAGGAAGCAGCAAAAACAGAAAACGCAGATCTGAAAAATCTAGCGGTTCTTCCAACAATAAGAAAAATCGTGAAGAAAAAGAAAGAGCTGAAAGTATCTTTGACAAATTCAAAAACGGTAAGAAATTATCTACTGAAGAGCTTTTACTCTTGCAAAAATACGATATTAATTAATTAAATTATTTTTAATTAATTTTTATTTTTTCTTTTAATTTCTTTTAATTTTCTTTTATTTAGTTTATTTTATATTTTTTTAATTTACTTTTTCTATTTTTTATTTAGTTTATTTTATATTTTTTTAGATAATTTTTTCCATTTTTTGTTTACTTTTCTTTCTGTTCTGTTTTTTAATTATCGTATAATAAGTTATTATATTATTTAAGTAAATTTAATATAATAGTTAAATCTTATTTTATTATAATTGTGATGGAATATTTAATGAGATAATATTTGATAGTTGTGATATGATGGCAGATAATATTAATGAAAATAATGAGAATAACGTAAAAAATGAAGAAAAGGAAGAAAAAATAGAAGTTTGCTATACCTGTGGAAAGGAATTTGACATGAACAGCGATGAAGGAGCTCATTATCACTATGGCAAATATCCGATGTGTGGATATTGCAGTAATTTTTACGGTTTCTATAAGGAAGAACTGATGGATAAAAAATAAATTTCAATTATTTTATTCTAATTACAGTTTTTTAGCTATTTTTCTAATTAGTTGACAATTTATTGAAATTTGCAATTCTTTTTTAATTTTTTACTTTATTTTTAATTTTCTTTTTTCATTTTAATATTATAATCATCTTGAAATGGTGATTGTTCAAAAACGAAAATCTTAAATATAATGTTTATGTATAAAGTATTTATGATTTTGAATAATTTTTAATTGAAATTTTTCAATTGATTTCTTAGATTTTATAAAAAATGGTTTTTATAGAATTCTATTTTTATATAAAGTTTTTTTAGAAAAGGACTTTTTAAAAGTTCTAAAAAGTTCTAAAAAACTTTAAATTTTATTAATTATTTATATTTTAATTTTTATTTATTATGTGATAATATGCATGAAGTGATTATTTCAGAAAAACCGAAATCTGCTGAGAAGATAGCAAAGGCTCTCTCTTCAAAGGCCAAAAAGAAAAAACATGGCAAGATCAATTATTGGGAATTTGAAGAGGATGGGAAAAGGACCACTGTACTATCTGCAGTGGGGCATCTTTACTCCTTGACATCTGCCACTTCAAAAGATAGATTGGGCTTTGACTTAACATGGGTTCCGGCATATGAAGTCGAAAGGAACAGCGGCTATATCAGGGATTATGTTTATGCAATCAAGCAGCTCTCTAGAGATGCGGATAAATTCGTTCATGCTTGCGATTACGATGTGGAAGGGACTTTAATAGGGTATAATGTTTTAAAATACGCTTGCGGAAACAATGCTGAGGCAAAGGCATCCCGTATGAAGTTTTCCACATTGACCAAAAAGGACATTGTGGAAGCATATAACCATATGATTGACATTGATCCCCATCAGGTTGACAGCGGTATTGCAAGGCATATGCTGGACTATTACTTTGGTATGAACATTTCCTCTGCATTGATGGATACAGTATTGTCCACCAATCATAGAAGAATCAGCCTGTCTGCAGGTCGTGTTCAAACACCTACCTTATCCATTTTGGTGGATAGGGAAAAGGAGATACAGGCATTCGTACCTGAACCTTATTGGCAAATCAAGGCTAAATGTGATTTTGACATTGTAGCAAATCACGTTGAGGATAAGATCTTTGATAAGGAAAGGGCTAAAAGCATATTCAAGGAATGTCATGGTGCCGATGCAACTGTAACCAATGTCAATGTCAAGGAAACCATCAGAAAACCTCCTATTCCATTCAACTTAGGTGGTTTGCAGTCTGAAGCGCATGCTGTTTTCGGATTTTCCCCTAAAAGGACTCAGATTGCAGCTCAGAATTTGTATGTTGGAGGATACACTTCCTATCCACGTACCTCATCTCAAAAGCTTCCGGAATCATTAGGATTTAAGGAGATCTTTGCAGGGCTTCTAAAGGATGAGGAATTCAAGAAGCATATTGCTGATTTGCCTGCAAAATTAAAGCCGAATGAGGGTAAGAAGGAGGATGCGGCACACCCTGCTATTCATCCGACTGGAGTATTGCCATCCAAACTGTCTGCAGATGAGGAAAAGATCTATCGATTGATCGTTTATAGATTCATAAGCGTATTTTCTGAAGATTCCAAATTGGAAACCATGAAAGTGAACTTGAAGGTAAACAATGAGAAATTCGTTTTCTCAAGAAAAAGGGTTTCCCATGAAGGATGGCTAAAGCATTATCCATTTAAGAAACAGGAAGCTGATGAATTCCCTCCACTTAAGAAAGGGGATCTCTTGAAGATTCACAAGATCATTTCAGAGGAAAAGGAAACCAAGCCTCCTGCAAGATATAATGAGGCCTCTCTCATTAAGGAATTGGAAAAAAGAGACCTTGGAACAAAGGCTACCCGTGCGGACATCATTGCCAAGTTATATGATAGGAAATACATTGACGGCAAGAAGATTGAAGTCAAGCCATTGGGAGTTCATATAATCGATACCTTGAAGCAATACTGTAAGAATTTGACCAGCGAAGAACTGACCCGTGAGTTTGAAAAGGAATTGGATAGGCTTGAATCCGATAAGATTACCAAGGAGGAAATTCTTGCAAACGGTGAAAGGGAAGTAAGGTCAATCCTTAGGGACATTGATGACAATCAAAGGGAAATCGGTTCAAAGCTTTTCGAGTCATATCAGGAATCAAATATTGTCGGTGACTGCAGCTGCGGTGGAAAACTACTTAAGAAGTATTCCAAAAGGAACAAGCAATACTTTATAGGATGTTCCAAGTTTCCTACATGCAGAAACACTTATTCCTTGCCTAAAAAGGCAAATATTCTAAAGTCCAAATGCCCTACCTGTGGTCTGCCTATGATTTCCATTCCGAAGAAAGGACAAAAGGGAAGGGAACATGTCTGTCTTGATCCGAATTGCGGTAAAGAGGTAAGCAAAAGGCGTGCTCCTGAAGTTGTCGGTAAATGTCCAAAATGTGGAAGAGACCTATTGAAACGTTCAGGCAGATTTGGCGAATTTGTCGGATGCAGCGGATTCCCTCAATGCAGATTCAGTTGCCAATTAAAGGATTTGGACGATTTGGGAAAAGAAGAATTGGAAGTTAAGGAAAATAATCAATAATTATTTTAAAGATTATAATCCTATTCTTATTTTTTTATTTTTCTTTCTATTTTTATTTTATTTAATTTTATTATTTTTCAGATTTTTTTTTAATTTCAGTTTCAGTTATTCTTTCATTTTTTTATTCTTTCTAATTTTTTACTCTTATTTTTATCATTTAATCAATAATTATATTCGCATATCTTAAAACTTAATACGATTTCCATTTTATTAATAAAGAATATTAGAAAATTATATATGTACATAAAATGTATATTTAATTATTATTAAATTTAGATTGATTTTTATTAACATCATTTTAATGAAAATCTTATAGATATTAAGTTTAATAATTCTAATTTCAAAAATTGTTATTTCAATATATTTTAAAATATATTTAATAATGTTTTACAAGTCGTACGGTGCTGTTTTATGAAAATATGATATTAAGCGCTTATATCTTTCATAAGATGGTGAGTATGGACTATAAATTATATATTCGAATATAAATTTGTAAAATGTACGAGGATTTTATATGGAAAATCAGAAAGTTAAAACAATATTGAAATCTGTGGTTATCATAGCCATATTATTTGTTTTGGTTTTTGCCATCAGGGCACAGGCTGCCGATATTGGCGGTGTTCCTAATGAGCTTAAGGCAAGTTATATGGATGCTGATGGTCTTCCTTATTTCAGTGAAATGGACTCATACTTTAACTTAAGGATGACTCAAGACTATATGGATCATGGATACTTTGGTGATACTTTAGTAAATGGTTCCGGTTGGGATATGCATTCTTACTATCCATCAGGAAGGGATGTTGGTTCGTATCAGCCGATGATTGCATATGTGACTTCATTCTTATATGGAATAGTAAACATGTTCCAGGACATGTCTCTTAAGGAAGTTGCCTTTTGGACCGGTGCATTCATCTCTTCATTTGCTGTAATTCCTGTTTACATATTCACAAGAAGAATTACCAATGATTATGGAGCAATTGCATCTACTTTAATCGTAGTCTTAGGTCCTAACTACATTGGACATACATTTGCAGGATTTTTCGATACAGATATGTTTAACATAACCTTGCCTTTGTTCTTCATACTCTTCTTTGTTGAAGCGGTAAAGAGTGATAAATTGGCTAATAAAATAATATTTTCAGTATTATCTATTATTTCTATTGGTCTTTATTCTCTCTCATGGACTGGGTATATATTTTATCCTGCAGTAATGATTTTAGTCATGATAGCATTCTTTATATTATGTTTCTATTTCGATATAGATGTTATAGACTCATCTAAAAATTATGATAATAAATTAAAATGGCTGATTAATCAAAAAGAGCTGTTCTCTGTAGTACTTATCCTAGTTTTAGGTTTTGTTGGATTATTATTCACTGTTGGTATTGATGGCCTTTTATTTAACATCAAAGACCTTCTTGGCACTGTATCTCTCCAATCTACTGCAAATGATGTATGGCCTAACGTACTTGTTTCCGTTGCAGAGATGCAAATTCCTAACCTTTTATCTGGAGGACTTCCAGGGGCATTTTTAGCAAACTCTAGCGGTATTATAAACGGTATTGGTGGAATAGTTGCTTTCTTCGGTGTTTTATTGGTCTTATATACTTTTGTTCAAAGAGCACTCAGATTAAGGTCTGTAAAAATTAAAGGCGATTCCTCAAAACCACATAAATCTAAACGTAAAGCTACTTCCTTAAGAAAAGAACAAGAGAAATTCAGAATTTCCCTTAAAGACATAGGGTCTTTCGGTTCAACTGATGAAATCAATCAAAGCAAACGTTTGAATCTGCTTTACTTAAGCTTATTCCTTGTATGGATTCTTGCATCAATCGCTGCAGTAACCCAAGGTACAAGGTTTATTCAGGTATTGGTTATTCCTATGGGTATCTGCGCAGGTATTTTTGTAGGATATGCAGTTGATTATGTCAAAGCTAATGTTGATGATGATAAGGTTTTATTATTAATCGCTATAGTGTGTGCTTTCTTAATTGCATTCCCAATTAGTCAAATCGGTTATGTTCTTGATAATGCCTTGATGATAGGTTCAATTGTATTTATTGCACTTGTAGTAATTTCTGGGGTAGTGATTTATCTTAGAAAATCCATTAAGGATTCAGATGTGTCTATTAAAAAGGCATTGGTAGTTGTATTGATTACTTTAGCTTTAGTATCTCCAACTGTTTGCGGGGCTTACCAAACCACTGCCCTTACAGTTCCAGGGTCAAGTGACCCTATGTGGAATGCCATGGACTTTGTTAAGGAAAATTCCACTAATGATACTGTGATTGTTTCATGGTGGGACTTCGGTTATCTATTTGAATATTCATCTGGTCATCCTACCTCTTTCGACGGGGGTTCCCAATCAGGGGATCGTGCATATTGGGTAGGTAAAGCATTAACTACATCTGATTTAGCTCAATCTAAAGGAATCTTGCAGATGTTGACCACTACTGGTAGTAATGCTTCTGATTTATTATGCAATTACACAGGAAGTAACGTAACCGCAGTTGATGCATTGGACAAAACTTTAGGAATGAGCAGAGAAGATGCTAAATCAACTTTAATTAAAGATTATAATTTAACTGAAGGCCAAGCTAGTGCTGTTGTAAAACAATCACATCCATCCAATCCGAATAATGTCTCCTTTATTTTAAGTTCAGATATGATTCAAAAAGCTGGATGGTGGTCTTACTTCGGTTCATGGAACTTTGATACATTGGATAGTACAAACTATCAATATTATGTGGCTTCGGATTATGTTAAAATCAATCCTAACTCTCAAGGCAATATTACAATATTGAATGAAAGTGGCATTCTATACAATGCTGAAGTTAAGAGAGGTGGTAATGGTACCAATGAGACTACTGCTCAAATGACTGCTGTTTGGGATAAGAACGGCAGTAAAATTGATATAAATGGTACTGAGTACAATCCTCTTAAGGCAAGCAACCTTATTGCTATTGAAGACGGTTATTTAACTGTAAACAAGACCTTGGATAAGGAAGGTAATTATACAATTTACCTTTTAGGATCCGAAAACCAATATACTGCCATATTGATGGATAATAAACTTAAGGACTCTGTCTTTACCAGATTGTTCTTCTTAGGCGGTATAGGTCAGGATACCTTTACATTAAGTAACATGCAAGATGGAGTTGCTGTTTGGACTATCAATAACGGAGCAACAGTTTCAGATAACACAGATTCTGATACAGAATAAGCATAAAGTTTCTTTATGCATAAAATTTAAATTAAGTTATTGGTTGTAAGTGAAACTTAGTCCAGTTTTGCTTATAATTCCATAACTTTTTCTTGTTTTATTTTTTTTATTTTTTCCAATATTTTTAATATTTCTAATATTTTTTTATAATTTTTTCATTTATTTTTCAAGTATTCTTCCATCTATTTTTTCATTTCAATTCTATTTTTACCGCATATTTTATATGTTAAAAATACAAAATTTATATTATAATAAAATATTTGCATTTTTTAAGATGTTTTTGAGTGTAAAAAACATCAATTCATTAAAATATTTCAAATTCAATTATTATTCGTAATAAATTTTTTATTGGGGAGTTTATGTCTATAGAAGAAAAAATAAAAGCCATCGAAGAGGAAATTCAAAAGACACCTTATAATAAAGCTACTTCTCATCACATAGGTAAATTAAAGGCCAAGATTTCCAAGCTTAAGGAAGAGCAAATCAAAAGAAGTAGTGGGGGATCTAAAGGTGAAGGATTCCACATTAAAAAGAGCGGTGATGCTACAGCGGTTTTGGTAGGTTTCCCATCTGTAGGTAAATCTACATTGCTCAATGAATTGACCAATGCTGAAAGTAAGGTTGGGGCTTATGAATTCACTACTTTAGAGATTATTCCAGGGGTTATGGAATACAATAACGCCCAAATTCAAATCTTTGACATTCCTGGAATCATTACTGGTGCTGCTGGAGGTAAAGGTAGAGGTAAGGAAATCCTGTCAGTGGCAAGAACTGCAGATTTGATTATTGTAGTGTTGGACATTCTTAATCCGCAACATCTGAATGTCATACTGAAAGAGCTTAGGAATGTAGGCGTAAGGCCAAATGAAACCAAGCCTGACGTTAAGATTAAAAAGACCAGAAAAGGTGGAATAAATGTCTCAACAACTGTTCCTTTGACTCATCTTGATGAGAAGACAATCAGGTCAATCATCAATGAATATGGAGTTCACAATGCGGATATTCTATTTAGGGATGATGTGACAATTGACCAGTTCATTGATGTGATTGAAGACAATAAGTCATATGTTCCAATGATGATTCTGTTGAACAAGGTGGATCTGGTTGATATTGATTATCTAAGGGAGGTTCAAAAGGACATTCCTGATTTCATTCCGATTTCCGCTGACAAGAAGCTTAATATCGATGCCCTTAAAGAGGAAATATTCAATCATGTCGATTTGATTAGGGTTTATTTGAAGCCACAAGGAAGAAAAGCGGATATGGATGATCCATTGGTTATCAGAAGAGGGTCTACAGTTATTGATGCATGTGGAAAGCTTCATAGGGAGTTTGTAAAAAACTTCCGTCATGCCAAGATTTGGGGAACTTCAGTTAAATTCCCAGGTCAAAAGGTAGGTCCTGACCATGTCTTGGAAGATGAGGATGTCTTGCGTATCATTCTAAAGAAATAATCCTTGTGTGGTAGTATGTCTATTCTAAATGATTTATCAAAGGATACCGTTATTTTCATATCAGGTACTCCATGCACCGGCAAAACAACTGTCGCTTCAAGCTTGAATGATTATCTATTGGATAATGGATTCGATTCAAGGCTTATTAAAATCAATGATTTTGCATTTGAAAATGATTTGGTTTTAGGTGAAGATCCTGATAAGTTCTATAAGGTCATTGATATTGACAGATTAGATGAATGTCTCAATGAAGAGATTAAGAAAAATAGTGCTAATGTTTTAATCGTAGAAGGCCATCTATCTCATCTTTGTGAGGGTGCAGATAAGATGATTGTCCTTCGATTGAATCCCCATATTCTAAAGGATAGGCTTGAAGAAAGGAATTATTCCCAATCTAAAATTCAAGAAAACTTGGAAGCTGAAGCACTTGCAGTATGCTCTGCTGAGGCTTATGAAATCTATGGTGATAAGACCAATGAGATAGATGCAAGCGACAAGTCTGTTGAAGAGGTCCGTGATTTGATAATAGCTATTGCATCTGGCAATTTGGAATGTCCGGTCGGTTCAATAGATTTTATGGAATGGCTTTTGAATTAATCCATTTCAATATGTAAAATAATGGACAAAATAATAAGCAAAATTTTACTTTTTTTATAAATTTTTTATATTAATATATTATATAATAGAAAACCTTTTTATATAATAAAAAACATATCTTATCTTAATATTCCTCTTGTACTATTATATTATAGGAATATTTATTTAATTACTTTATTTTTACATTGCTTAAATTTGATTTCTCATCAGAATCTACTTTTATTTAAGCAATAAGTTATTTTAAAGAGATTATACTATGTATGAGAGGAGTATCTATGGCTAGAGGAAAAAAACCTGATTGGATGATTGAGATAGCTCAAGAAAGGATGGATATTCTTTTTAATCGTGCAGAAAAAGAATATAAAGAGCATCCTGAAAGATCTCATCGTTATGTTGAGCTTGCTCGAAAGATTTCAAAGAAGTACAATACAAAAATTCCTCAAGCGTGGGGACGAAGATACTGTAAAAATTGTTACAAGTTTTTGGTTCCCGGTCACAACTGCGCTGTCCGGCTAATTAATAATGAGATTAATATTTATTGTGGCGAGTGTGGCCATATCATGAAAATTCCTTACATCAGGGAAAAAAAGTTAAAAAGGAGAGCTAAAATTGACTCTTACACTTTCAAAAAAAGAGATTATGAATGAAGCTCGTTCCGCTATGACAATCAATATTGGAAAAGCTGGTGTTAACGACAATGTCATTGAAGAGATTAAACGTCAGTTAAAATCCAATCCTATTATCAAATTACGTTTTGCTAAAAATGTAGCAAGGAATAAAGATGATTTAATTAGCAGCATTGTTGAAGGCACTAAAGCTCAACTTATTGACGTTAGAGGGAATGTTGCTGTTATTTATAAAAAGCAATCCGGTTAGATCATTCGCTTAGAGTTACAGACACCAGTCTTAGGTGAGTGAGAAGATTGGATTAGAAACATATTAATTGGAGAAAATTATATGACAACTGTATTTGATGTTCCTGCAGAGTTATTAATTAATACTGTTGCAGATGAATTTAGAGATAATAATGATAAAATTGTTGCCCCTGAATGGACAAAACTTGTTAAAACTGGTGTTCACAAAGAAAGAAAACCAGAAAACATCGACTGGTGGTATGTAAGATGCGCTTCTATCTTAAGAAGAGTTTATATTGACGGACCAGTTGGAGTAAGAAGTTTAAGAACCTTCTACGGTGGTAAAAAAGATAGAGGAGTTAACCCTGAAAAATTCAGAAAAGGTAGTGGCTCTATTGTAAGAGTAGCTTTACATCAATTAGAAGATGCAGGTTACGTAGAAAAAGTCGATGCTGGAAGAATTATTACTCCAGAAGGTAGATCTTTCTTAGATAATACTTCTGCTGAATTAATTAAGGATATTCCAGAACTTTCAAAATATTAAGTAAGATTTCAGATAGAATTGATCATGGAATATTTTTAATGATTATTTAATGGTTGATTCAATGAAAATAATTTATATTAATGGGGATTATTATGAGTGAACTTGATGAAATACGCAAAAGACGTATGGCTGAATTACAACAGCAAGCGGCCATGAATGCTGATCCACAACAAATTGCACAGCAACAGATGGCACAGCAGCAAGCTGCTCAACAGCAAGCAGAAATGGAAGCTCAATTAAAACAGGCTATGAAGCAAATCTTGACTCCTGAAGCTCGTGGAAGATTGGACAATCTAAGATTGACCAAGCCAGACCTCGTTCGAAATATTGAGATTCAATTGCTTCAATCAGCTCAAGCAGGTTCTCTTAGAGGAAAAGTAACTGATGAACAACTTAGAGTTTTACTTAAGAATCTCATGGGTCAAAAAAGAGAAATTCACATTACAAGAAGATAATTGACTAGTGATTTGGTAAAATGAAAGCTTGTGTTCTTTATAGCGGTGGCAAAGACAGTTCATTGATGGGAATCATTCTCACTCGATTAGGCTTTGATGTCGAACTTGTTACTGCTAACTTCGGTGTTTATGATTCATTTCATCCGGCTCAAAAATCTGCCCAGTCCATTGGTCTGAAGCATAAGGTCCTGGATTTGGACATTTCAATCTTGGAAAAGGCTGTGGACATGATTATGGAGGATGGTTTTCCCAATGAGGGAATAAAATATCTTCATGAGGCTGTTGTTGAAGAGGTGGCAAATCATTACGATCTTGTTGCTGATGGAACAAGAAGGGATGACAAGACTCCTAAACTCAATAGAAATCAGATTAGAAGCTTGGAAGATAGAAAAGATATCCAATACATGAACTTGGACAGTTTCGGTTACAAGACCATCAAGTATCTTGTAGGCAATCTTTTTGAATTGAAGCATGAAAAGAGCAATAATGATACAAGTTCCGATTATGAGGTTGAAATCCGCCTGCTTATTGATAGGAAAGGAGGAAATTCCTCTGAGATTTTTCCGGAACATTATCAAACCAATGTAATTGGCTTAAAGCAATGAATTATTATTCAATCCTTAATTGTTGTTCGCTTATCATTAAAATTAATTAAATTATTTTTCAAAATATCAAATTTATTATTCGCGGTGAAAAAATGAGTAGAAATAAACCATTAGCTAAAAAATTAAGAATGGCTAAAGCTAATAAGCAAAACAGAAGAATCCCTATTTGGGCTTATTCTAAAACTCAACGTAAATTAAGATACAGACCTAAACCTAGACATTGGAGAAGAAATGATCTTAAAATATAGGGGTGTTTAATATGGCAGAAGAATTAGAAAGAACTTATGTTATTCCACTTAGAAAAGTTAAAAACGTTAAAAGGACTATCAGAGCTCCTAGAGCTATCAGAGAAGTTCAAAACTTTTTAATGAAACACATGAAAGCGGAAGAAGTTAAGCTTGATGCTTCTATTAATGAATTTATTTGGGAAAGAGGAATTCAAAAAATTCCATCCAAAGTAAAAGTAAACGCTGTAAAAGATGAGGAAGGTGTTGTTAAAGCAACTTTAGCAGAAAACTAATTTTGCTTATGACTATATTTAATCATCTTTCAGTCTGTTAAATATCAATGTTTTATATCAATAAAATATTTCAAAAATTAAAATTATATAAGGAATAAAATATGCTTAAAAGAATAAATTTAACTGGAAATCCTAATTTAGGAGTTTACATATCCGTTAATGATGAAGTAGCTATTGTTCCTTTTAATCTTCCCACTGAAATGGAACCTGTGATGAAAGAGGCACTTGAAGTTGATTTGATAAGAACTTCCATTGCAGGATGCAATTTGAATGGAGTCCTATCCGCTGGAAATTCCAATGGTTTTGTCGTTTCCCCACATGCAACCGATAGGGAAATCGAAACATTGGAAGATGCAGGGCTTAATGTTGCAAGGCTTCCTGGAAAATACACTGCAGTAGGCAATATTCTTGCAGTGAATGATTATGGTGCCATGGCAGGTCCCAATATTAAGGAAGAAACTGTTAAAGTCATTGAAGATACATTGAAGGTTCCTGTGGAAATCTATCAATTTGCCGATTCCAAGATAGTGGGTTCAGCAAGCATAGTTACCAATAAAGGTGCTCTTTTGCATAGGGATACCTTATCTGGTGAACTTGAACATGTTGAAGAGTTCTTCAAGGTGGAAGGAAATATCGGAACCGTATGTAAGGGTATGCCTCTTGTAGGCGCATGTGGCATTGCCAATTCCAACGGAGTTATGGTTGGCGAACATACCACTGGTCCTGAAATGGCTAGAATTGAAGAGGCTTTAGGCTTCTTGGATTTCGGTAATTTTTAATTTCATCATGATTTAAGGATATGTTGTGTTAATTGATTGTTATGTTCATAAAATCAATTATTATGGTTTAGATGATTAATTATAGTATTTTAGGAAGGGATTCTTATGTTAACAAAAATTTATAGAATTAAAGGCAGTTTTGTAATGGGCAGTGAAACCCAAGTTTTCACTAAGGAATTCAGAGCTGTCAAAGAAGAAGACATTTATGAAAAGCTTTATTCCATTTTTGGAAGCAAACATGGAATAAAAAGAAATCAAATTAAGATTGATTCCATTGAAGAAATTGCTGAGGATGAAGTACAAGATCCTGTTGTCAAAGCAATTCTTTAAATGATTTAATTGCAATCTAAGGTGTTAAAATGGAAGACCAGCAAAAATTACAACAGATTTTAGCACAGCTTGAAGTTTACAAATCCCAATCTGAATTATATCAAACTCAAATTGATGCGGTTCAAACTTCTCTTGCTGAAATTAAGATTTTAGAATCTACATTAGATGATATAAGTGGTAAAGACACTGTTGAGACTTTAGTGCCTCTCGGTGCTGGCTCCTTCATTAATGCAGAGATTAAGAATGAAAATAAGGTTATCATGAGCCTTGGTTCTGGTGTGGCAGTATCCAAAACTTTTGAAGAAGCTAAGGAAACTACTGCACAGCAAAAACAAGAGCTTGAGAATACTTTAGACAAGTTATTTGCAGACTTGCAGCAAATCACCAACATTGTTGCTCAGCTTTCTCCTCAAGCTGAACAGTTAATGCAAAAACTTCAAGCTCAAGGAATGGCATAACTTTATTGTTTTCATTTTAAAATAATAGATTTTTATCTATTATTCTTATTTTTTTAACTATTTTTTATTATTTTATTGGATTTTCTTATTTTATTTTTATATTTTTATCAGATTTTCATTTTATTTTTATATTTTTTATTTGATTCCATATTTTTTAAGTTCTATTTTTCTGAAATTTTAAGGATAAAATTTATATTCTATATTTAAAATAAGTAAGTTTATTAATTTTTAAATATAAAAATAATTTTGATAAAAATATTTAAGAAATTTTTAAAGATTTAAAATGCTAAAGGATATTCAAATTAAGGATATTCAAATTAAGGATATTCATATTAAGGATATTTAAATTTAAAGAATATCCTATATAATACTTATTTAGGCAGGGATAAACTTGTTTGAGTCATTAAAGAAAAAGTTTGCCGATACAAGTGGCAAGCTAAGAAATAAAGTAGAAGATGAAGCTAAAGAAGAGAATAACGTAGAATTGATTGAAGAATCTTCTGAAGAGACTTTTGACCAGATCGAAGAGTCTGAAGAAGTGGAAGGGATTCCTGAAGATTTTGATGATGCGGAAGAGATTTCAGAGGAAGACTTGGATGAAATGCTGGATGCCGCTTTAGAGGAGGAAGCTGAAGAGGAAGAAGAATCTGAAGATGAAAAGGCGTCTGAAGAAAAATCTGGAAGATTCCGCTCATTATTCAAAAGAGATAAAAAAGATGATTCTAAAGATGATCTTAAGGAAGTTTCTGAAAAGTCAGATGAAGACCTTGTAGAGGGGTCTGAAGATGATGCATCTGCAGATGCTGAAGAGGAAGAAGAATCTCTCGAAGAGTCTGAAGATGAAGTGGCTGAAGAGGAAACTGCTGAGGAAGAGGAATCCAAGAAATCTAAACGTTCCTTATTCAGACGTAAGAAGAAAGAAGAATCCGGCGACGGGTCTGAAGAAGAAGCTAAAGATGAGGATAAAAAGGAAAAATCCGGCAGATTCCTATCATTCATTAAGGAGAAATCAATATCTGAAGATGATGTGGAGGACATCCTATTCGAATTGGAATTAGGCCTTTTGGAAGCGGATGTTGCAATGGATGTTTCAAGCGTTGTGGTTGAATCAGTTAAAAACGACTTGGTTGGCCAAAAGATCAAGAGAAGCAGTGATGTTGAAGAGTATACCTATGAAGCCCTTAAGAAGGCAGTGGCAAATATCATTGATATTGAAGGCAAGACCATGACCGAGCTCCTTGAAGAGAAGGTTGCTCAAGGTGATCCTCTTGTTGTAATGCTTGTAGGTATCAACGGTACCGGTAAGACCACCACCATCGGTAAGCTATCCAACTATTACATCAAGAAGGGATACACTCCTGTTATTGCCGCATCAGACACATTCAGGGCAGGAGCTATTGAACAGATCCAGTATCATGCAGACAATTTAGGCGTTAAGCTGATCAAGCATGAAAAGGGATCAGACCCCGCAGCTGTGGCATTTGATGCAGTTCAGCATGCCAAGGCTAAAGGAAAGGAGCTTGTCTTGATTGACACTGCCGGAAGAATGCAGACAAACACCAACCTGATGGATGAAATGAAAAAGATCAGAAGAGTTTCAAAACCTGATTTGGTCGTGTTTGTAGGTGATGCATTGACTGGAAATGATGCAACAGAACAGGCAAGAAAATTCAATGAAGCCATTGATATAGATGGTGTCATACTTACCAAGGCAGATGCCGATTCAAAAGGAGGCGCTGCACTTTCAGTTGGTTACATCATCAAAAAGCCAATCTTTTTCCTAGGTATGGGACAATCCTATGATGACATTAAGGAATATGATGCTCAATGGATGCTAGAGCAAATATTTTCCTAATTCATCCTTTTTTATTTTTTTTAATCTTCTATTTTTTCCAATATTTTTATAAAATTCATTCTATTTCCTTTTCTTTTTTTTAAATTTCCATTAAGCCTTTTTTATATTATTTCACTACTTTTAATCGATTTTAAAGTTAATTTTAGAGATTTTTAAAGTTAAATTTATATATTAATTTTATAAATATATAATAAATGATTAAGTTAACTTTTAATTTAATATATTATTTAATTTATTAAATGGAGTGTATTTAATTAATAGATTGTTGAACGATTTTTAATTTTTTCAATATCTAACTTTTTTAGATTGCATTAGAAACAATTATTCTAATCGTTTAAATAAATTTTTTAATTTTTTTATAAAATGGTGTGATTATGGAAATTGACAGAAATTTAAAAATTGGATTGATAGTAGCTATTTCTATAATAGCTCTTTTCGTATTATCCTTGCTAATTACCAATGCACCAGCTGGAGAAGATAATGCAGTCCGTTTCGGAATCTTAACTCTCTTACCACCTCTTGTGGCTATTGCTTTAGCATTCATAACCAAAGAGACTATTTTATCCTTGTTCATTGGGGTATTCGTTGGAGAATTTATGGTTTCCGTTAACGACTTGAACATTGTCAGCTCAGCTATTAATGCATTTTTAGCAATGGGTACTCAAATTATTTCTTGTATGGCTGATCCATGGAATGCAGGTATTATCCTTCAATGTTTACTTATTGGTGGTATCATCCAATTGGTAACCAAGATGGGTGGTGCAAAAGCATTGGCAGATGCATTTGCTAAACGTGCTGACACTCCAAGGAAAGCTCAATTATTCACTGAACTTTTAGGATTATGTGTTTTCTTCGACGATTACGCTAACTCCTTGATTGTAGGTCCTATCATGAGACCTGTTATGGACAAACTTCACGTATCCAGAGAAAAATTAGCATTTGTAGTAGACGCAACCGCTGCTCCTGTAGCAGGTATCGCTATTATTTCCACTTGGATTGGATTGGAACTCAGTTTGATTGGTCAAGGTTTTGAATCCATTGGAATGAATGTAAGCGCATTCGGTATATTCTTGCAAACCATTCCATTCAGGTTCTATAACATTTTAATCTTGATCTTCATTGTTATTTCCGCACTCACTTACTACGAATTCGGACCAATGAAAGAAGCAGAGAAAAAAGCTCGTGCTAGAAAAGAAGATGACCCTGTTGAATCTCTTGAAGCAACCAGTTTTGATGATGTAAAACCTGTTGAAGGCATTAAATTATCCGTTTGGAATGCAATCATCCCTATTGGTGTATTGATTGTCGGTGCACTCATCGCATTCTACTGGAGCGGATACACCACCATCTTAGGTGGAGAAGACAAGGCTTTGATCACTTTAATGCAAACTTCCCCATTATCATTCAACGGTATTTTTGAAGCATTATCCGCTTCTGATGCATCCGTTGCATTGTTCCAAGCAGCATTGCTTGCTTCCATTGTAGCTATTGTCATGGCAGTATTACAAAAGATCATGACCATCGAAGAAGCTATCTCTGAATGGGTTGGCGGTATGAAAACCATTGTTATCACTGGTGTAATCTTACTCTTGGCTTGGTCATTAGGTGGAGTCATCGGTGACTTAGGTACTGCTGATTACTTAGTAGGTATCCTGGCAGATACAATACCTATATTTATTTTACCAACATTGATTTTCGTTTTAGGCGCTTTGATTTCCTTTGCAACAGGTACTTCCTATGGTACAATGAGTATTTTAATGCCATTAACCATTCCTCTTGCTTGGGCGGTTAACCCTGAAATGGGCTTTGTAATCGTATGTACCAGTGGTGTATTGACTGGTGCTATCTTCGGTGACCACTGTTCACCAATTTCAGATACCACTATTCTATCCTCTATGGGTACAAGCTGTAACCACATTTCTCACGTAAGTACTCAAATATACTATGCTATATTCGTTGCAGCTATTGCTATTATATTCGGTTACATCCCAGCAGGATTCGGTATTCAATGGTACTTCTCAATCCCTGTAGCTATTGTAGTAATGTACATTGGATTAAGAGTTCTTGGTGAAAAAGTACCTTTTGAAGAATCTGCTTAAATATGAAATTAACTTAAATGGTTTCAATCCATTTAAGT
>NZ_JAFQQZ010000046.1 GCF_017410345.1 Methanobrevibacter sp. | reverse complement strand
TTCTTATTTTTTTAATTGATTATTATCAATTATCTAAATTATTTTTATTGATTTTTTTTATTTTTCATTTAATTCAAAAGGTGATAAAATGGCAGAAGGTGCAGAAAGAATAGATGAATTCATGAGTGAAGCAAAAGTGTTTTTCCTGGCAACTGTTGATGGAGACAAACCAAAGAACAGACCTTTAGGTTTCCATCTTCTAAAAGACGGAAAGATCTACTTTGGTGTAGGAAACTTCAAGGACGTCTACAAGCAAATGGAAGCAAATCCTTATGTTGAAATCGTAGCCCTTGTGGAAACCGATTTCCTAAGATACTACGGTAAGGCAGTATTTGAGGAAACCTACGACTTTGCAGATGTTATCGTTGCAGGAAATGAATTCCTACAAGGAATCTATAATGATGAAACCGGTTTCAAATTAGCTATTTTCCACTTGGAAGAGGCTACTGCTGAAATCCGCGACATAACCGGTAAAATCAACGAATCATATAATTTCTAATTAAATTTCTTTTCTTTTTTTATTTTTTCTTATTTTTTTAATCTATTTATCAAACTAAAGTGTATTTTATGAGCTTATTGAAAAATATTAGTGGAATCTTTAAAAAATCTGATGTCTTGGATTTGGCCAAGGAATTCAAATTGGAATATGAAGCAGGCAATATGGAAAACATGAAATCAATAGTGGATAAATTTGTTGACCATTACCCTGATTCCTATTATGCTTCCTGTTCCATGGTGATTTATGTTATTCTTCTGTATAATGAAGACCCTTTGAAAGTTCCTCCAAACAGGCTTAATAACCTAAGCATTATGGAACGGAATATAAGATATTTTGATAAATCCAGTACTGAATCATTAGATAGTGAAGAGCTTGAATTAAGGCAATGGTATAGAAGTGAAGTTGATAAGAATGTAAAGTTTATGGAATCAACAGGATTCAGATTTTCATCTGATGATAAATAATGCTAATGATTTTATCAATTCTGATAAATAGTTTTTTATAATAAGAATTCCAATATAATATATTATCTGATATTTTGTGGGCTGGTAGCTCAGATGGGAGATCGTCGCCTTGGCATGGCGGAGGCCCCGGGTTCAAATCCCGGTCAGTCCACTTCTTATTTTTTTTAAACATCAGACTTCTTTTTTTAACTTTTAATTTTAGTTTATTTTTCATGCAATTTTTAAATTTTTACATATTATTAAATATTTAGGTATACCTAAACTTTATATATCACTTAGTTTAAATATTTATTTAAATATTACA
This sequence comes from Methanobrevibacter sp., assembly GCF_017410345.1. Classification (NCBI taxonomy): domain Archaea; kingdom Methanobacteriati; phylum Methanobacteriota; class Methanobacteria; order Methanobacteriales; family Methanobacteriaceae; genus Methanobrevibacter; species Methanobrevibacter sp. The sequence continues at coordinate 8,647 of NZ_JAFQQZ010000046.1, read as the reverse complement.
ATTTTTTTCAATTTCAAAAAATAAATCAATTAATTTATAAAATTTCTATTTCTAAAAAATGTTAAAATTTATTTTAAAGGTGTAATAATGGGATTTTTTTCAAATATGAGAAAACCGGAAGGAAAACTAGGTAACATTCAATTGAAATCAATGAATAAGGAACACACCCCAGTTTCATTATGGGGATTGAAGCACTTGAACATTTCTCCTGATGATATTGTATTGGATATTGGCTGTGGCGGTGGAATGAATATCAATCGTATGGCTCAGACTGCAAAGAAGGTTTATGGAGTGGATTACAGCATAGAAAGCGTAAAGCTTTCAAAGGAAGTGAATGAAGATTTCATTAAGGAAGGAAAAGTTGAAATCTATGAAGGAAATGTAATGGATCTTCCTTTTGATGATGATAGTTTTGACATTGTAACTGCCTTTGAAACCGTTTATTTCTGGCCGGATATTGTTAAATCCTTTGGTGAAGTGAAGAGAGTTCTCAAGCCAGGAGGCATGTTCCTAATTGGCTGTGAAGCAAATGGAACAAACAATTTGGGAATGAAATTCTTTAACAAAGTTATCGACATGACCTTCTATGAAGACAATGATCTGGTAGGATTTTTAGATAAAAACGATTTTAATGAGATTACCGTTTATCTAAGAGACGGAAAGAACAAAGAGGAAATCATTAAAAAGAGTGATGGAGAGATCTTTAAGATTGATGATGATTATAATAATTTCTCCATCTCAGACAGATTCGTTGAATGGATGACTGTAACAGCTATAAAATAGCAGTTAAAAAATTCATTTTCATTATAATTTTTTAAATTCATTATCTCTTCTTATTTTATTTTAATTTTTCAATTAAATCATTATTTTTTAAATCAAATCAATTTTACAATCTTAAATCAATATTAAACTTATTATAATGCTTTAAAAAGCTTTTTATATGATTAAATCAAATATAAATCTACAAATATTCATGTGATTTTATGTTTTATTTAATCAAGGACAATAGGGGATTTGTATCACTAATGGATGCATTGCTTTCCATTTTCATATTGTTTATGGTTTTAATTGCTTTCAATATGATTATTGAGATTGACATTCCAAGTTTAAGTGAGGAAAGCAGTGATTTCAAGACAAGTCAGGATATTATGGAAATCATGTCATCTAAGGTGGATGGCAGAGATTACACATTAATTGAGAGGATATCTTATATATTGTCTAGCAATGACAATTCCATATCTTCACAAAGACAAGTCAAAGAGATTTTAGATGAATTCTTTATGGTTTATTTGGATGGGAGATATCATTATTCATTTGTGGAAACAAATCAATTGAATGGAGAGGTTCTATCTTCAAATGGTGATTTTTCCAGTGCAGAAAGAGTTAATGTAGCTAGTCGAAACTATGGAAACTACTCATATAGATTATATTTATTCTAATTCCCCCAATTCCTCTCATCTATTCATAGCCAAAACTTATATATTGGAATATACATATATTAATTAAGTTATAATAGTAACTACTTATTTTAGGCTATTTTTACTATTTTTCATTTCTTTGCCCTGGTGGTGTAGCTTGGATAACACGTGGGACTGCGGATCCCATTCCCCGGGTTCAAATCCCGGCCAGGGCATTTTTTATATTTAATAACTGATTTTAACTTTTTTAAGGAATTAATAATCTTTTAAGGAATTAATAAATCATTAATTTATATTTATCATTTTATTCAAGAGGAATGGCTATGCTTAATGCAAACACTTACGTAACAAAGGAAGAAGGTATCGGCGGTACAATCAGAAACAGATGGGAAGACTTTTATGTTGAGGAAATCCCTGAAGTGATTCCAGATGGAGAAGGTCCAAACATTTACATTTGGATTGAGAAATTGGGAAGAACCACTCTTGATGTTTTGCTTGATATTGCAAGAGACCTTCATATAGACAGAAAAAGAATGGGTTTTGCAGGAATGAAGGACAAGAAAGCCATTACTCGCCAATGGATCTGCATAGCTAATATGGATTCTGAAGAACAGTTCAATCAAGTCAAGGCATTGGAGGGAACCATTCACAACACAGAATTCCTAAAGGTTGTAAGGGGAAGAAAGAAGTTAAGAATGGGTCAATTAAAAGGAAACAAATTTAGAATCCTGGTAAAAGATATAGATGGAATGGACTCAGAAGATGATGAGACAAGAAGATTAGCTATTGAAGATGCAGCTAAAAGAGCAGATGCCATTTTAAAGACTCTTGAGAAAACAGGTGTTCCTAATTACTTCGGTTGGCAAAGGTTTGGTAAGCCAAGAACCAACACCCATTTGGTTGGAGAAGCTCTAATTCAAAATGACTTGAAGGAAGCTGTAAGAAGATATATTGGTAATCCTTCTCCAGAAGAAGGTGAAGAAGCAAGAGTCGCTCGTCAAGCATACGATGATGGCGAATGGGAAAAGTCATTGGAATTGATGCATCCTGGAATGCGTTATGAAAAGATGATGCTTAAGGTTCTCATCAAGGAAGAAAAAAGAGCTATCAGAAAGATTGCTGAAAAGGAAGGAATCGAACCTGAAGAAGTGGATAAATCTCAAGTTGAATTATCAGATAAGGCATATAAGAATGCCATTCATGCACTTCCAAAGCCACTTCAAAGAATGTTTGTCCATGCTTACCAATCATTTTTGTTCAATGCTGCAGTAAGTGAACGTGTAGCTATGGGAATGGACAAATACATTGAAGGAGATATCGTAATCGATAAAGAGGAGCGTATAGTAAGGGATAAGACAAATGAAGAGTTTCAGGAAATGGTATCCTCCTTTGAAATAAACCAGACATGTCCATTGTATGGTACAAAAGTTCCATTTGCAGGTGGAGAAGTCGGCAAGATGGAAGAGGCTATTTTAGACAGTTATGGACTAACTAAAGCCGATTTTGAAGTTCCAAAAATGCCTCGTTTAGGAAGCCATGGCTTGAGAAGAGCTATGAGATTTCAGGTATGGGATGCAAGTGCTAAAGCTGTGGAAGATGGTGTAATGTGTGAGTTTTCCATTGATAAAGGGTCCTATGCAACTGCAGTATTAAGGGAAGTATTGAAAAAGGATGTGTACTAATTCCCTTTTTTAAGATTTTAAAGAAGAATGTATTGATCTTACAATAGTTATTAAGCAACAAATGCTAATTGCAATAGGATATCCTAATATAGCTATAATGAATCCAATAATAAATATTACGAATGGAATATATAATGCTTCCTTAACATTTAAAGCGTTTTTTAAATAATCTTCATTCTCCTTATTGACTTTTAATAATGACTGTGCCATAAAGTATAAGATTATATCGACAATGATAAAGTCCAATCCATATAATGCTTGTGGGATAAAGTCATTAGGATGATTTGCTACGAATATTGTCAGATAAGGAATCAATGAGAATACAAACATCAATAAAATGTTTTGCCAAATGATGTTTTTATTGATTCTATTTACATGATTGTAGATTAAATGATGGTATTGCCAAAGGTTAGCACATACTAAAAAACTTATTAAATATGCAAAATAAGATGTTTTCAAAGCCCAAATTGATGCAAGGGATGCAGTTGCAGGTTGGGGTAATTCCAAAACAAGTACGGTTACAATAATTGCAATGATTGCATCATAAAATGCTTCGAGCCTACCAGTTTCCATAAAATTTACTTCAGCCATGATTATAACTTTTTTATTATAACTATTTATATATTTGTAATCTATCTATTTTTCACACTTCAACTAAATCTGATTGGGATTTATTTTTCACCAAAACACCAAGATAAGCCAGTGCAGCTGATACTATTATGGCAAGTAATGTTGGGCCTAATGGAATTGAATCGAGTCCTACAGTGAATTGGTACACGATAAACCCTGCAAACCATGCAAACATGTTCCAGTACCAAATCTTTGTATCTCCGGTATCTTCTTTTGAAATGAAGAATGAAACCAAAAGCACTGCAGCCATTGGGGCAAACACTGAAGCGATAAGATATAAAAATCCAATGTAATGATCCATGATTCCTGAAATGGCAAGCACACAACTTAATATGCTCACTACAACTCCCGCAATTCTAGGATTGATTCTATTAACGATAGCTTTTGCAGATTCTCCTGCTGAATTTGCTGCTACAAAGTTGGATGTTACAGTTGAAAGCACTAGGATAATCACTCCTTGGGCTCCAAGGCCTGCCATAAGGATTGATTGTGCAATGCTTGTTGTTCCAATTCCAACAATTTGCATACCTAAAATGTACATCCAAAGGCTTGCTATAGTGTATGCAACTGCAGAAATCATTGTTCCGTTGACTGGATTTTCAACATCTTTAGTATAGTCTGAAATTACAGGAAGCCATGAGATAGGCATAGCTATTGATATTTCAAAGATGTTCCAAAAGCTTAGTGTTGGGGAACTTGCACTTGTTATTGAAGCAATAGGCAATGCATTTGTTATGTTTCCTCCCAATAGCTTAAAGGATAGGATTGCAAGCAATACTGTAAGCACCACCATCATTACGGTTGTTACTTTTGATAAGCGGTAAAGTCCAACATAAACCCATATTGCAATGATTAGAGAGAGGATGATGCATGTTAAAGTGAAGGATATAGGTAAATTCAAACCCATCATAGCCGCTGCACCTTGGGCATTAAGCACAGCGACCCATGCTATAAGCTGCATCACATTCAATGAGGAAAAGAATTTGGAACCGAAATCCCCAAAAGTGGATTTAATGGTCTCCATTGCATTCACTCTAAGGCGTGCACCGACTAAACCTATAAAAAATAGTAATATTCCACCTATAATGTGTCCAAGCACCAATGGAAGCCAAATGGAATCAATTGGGGATGAGGAAGCAAGCTGTATTCCCGCTTCTATTTCTGAAACAGAGACTGCAACTCCAAACCATATTACTCCATTTGAAAAAAGACCAGTACGATTTTCCATAGTATTCCACTTTAAAATTAGTTAATTTAAATTGTTTTTAATAGGTCATACAGTTCTGGAATTGCCTGTTCAAATTTAACTCCATAGGTATGAGTCTTATCGCCAATTGTTTTTTCAATTGCCTTTTTAGTAAATTCTCCAGCCACTTTTGCTGCAGATGAAGGGGATTTTCCTAACATTACAGATCCTACAAATGATGAAGCAAAGACATCTCCGGTTCCATGGGAAACATAATTCACCTTATCATTGTATACAATATCAATTGTATCTTCCTGCTTATCCAAAACAATCATTCCCATTTCATCATTATCATTTTCATATCCTTTTAGGATAACATATCTTTTAGTGAATTGTGCAAGCTCTTTAGCCATTTCGAGCATTTCCTCTTTTGAAAATGTTTCTTTCCAAGGTTTATGCAATATATAGCAAGCTTCAGTTGTGTTAGGTAGAATGTAGTCTCCTAATTTACAAAGCTCTCCCATTGCATCTGCGAATTCCTGGTCAAAACCATTGTAGAATTCTCCATGGTCTGCCATAGCAGGGTCTACGAAGACTAGTCCATCGTCATTTAATCTTGAGTCTATAATGTCTTTAATGTAATCTAATTGCTCTTTTGATGCAATGAAACCAGTATAAATGGCATCAAAGGATATTCCTTCCTTTTCCCAATGTTTTCTAATTTCAGGAAGGTCTTCAGTTAAGTCTCTCACAGTAAAGTCTGTGAAACCTGAAGTGTGTGTAGATAGGACCGCAGAAGGAATAACTGCAGTTTCTATTCCAAAAGCAGAAATTACAGGGAGTGCAACAGTTATTGAGCACTGCCCATAGCATGAAATATCTTGAATAGTTAAAATTTTTGTTGTTTTACTCATTTTTTCAAACCTAATCTCATTTTAATAATTACAGTTAATTAGTATTTTATTTTTAGTATTTAATAATTTTCGTAATTAACTTAATTAATTCTCAAATAATAATTTATAACAATTGTTATATACATTAAAGTATATAAATATTTGTTATAGGGTACAAAAAGATACAATACCGGAATTTTAAAAATTTTTATAATAGAATTAATAAACTAATTATGATTAATGTTAATTTTTAAATAATTATTTATTTTCATATGTGATTTTATGATTGAATGCAGAAATATTTCTAAAGGAAAAGCAGAAGGGGAATTAATTGTATCTAGTGAGGCTATCAGTTTTTTAGGTGGGGTTGACCCTGAAACTGGTGTAGTCATTGACCCAAATCATGAACTCAAAGGAGAATCCATTAAGGATAAAGTCCTTTTCATTCCTGGCGGAAAAGGTTCAACTGTTGGATCTTATGTAATATTCCAGATGATGAAAAACAACACAGCTCCTAAAGCAATTATTTGCCTAAAAGCTGAACCGATTATAGCAACTGGTGCAATCATGTCTGACATTCCAATGGTTGATTCTCCATCAAGCGTTGAAGAATTGGTAAATGGACAAATGGTTGAAGTAGACAGTGATAACGGTAAAATAACTTTATTATAATTGATAATTTATTTTTATTTAATTTTTTATTTTAATTATTATTTGATTATTCTAGATCGATTTTAACATTGAGGTGATAAAATGTCTTCCGTATACATTAAAAATGTAAATATTATAAATCCATTTAGTGAAGAGCCTCTTGAAGAGCGTCATGTTTTAATCAAAAATGGCAGAATTAAGTCATTGCATACAGAGGAATCTTTCCTTTACAAAGACCATATTGTTATAGATGGTGAAGATAACTACCTCTTGCCAGGTTTTATAGACTCACATGCCCATATCATGGCAAATGGATTTCATAAAGAGGATATAATGAAGGACCCTCTTTCATATTACTTTTACAATGCAGTTTCCAATATGAAGGCAACAATTGATGCAGGAGTAACCACTGTACGTGACACAGGACTTGCAGACATTGGAGTAAAAATGTCGCAGGAAAGGAAGATTTTTCCAGCTCCAAGATTGAATATTTCAATAAAGCCTTTAGCTATTACAGGGGGGCATTTTGACCATTATCTAAATTCAGGATTTGATATGGAAATTGCATATCCTGGTTTTCCAGTAGGGACCTGTGATGGAATTGAAGGTGTTTTAAGGAAAACCCGTGAAGTCATTAGGGCACGTGCAGACTTTATTAAGATCATGGCAAGCGGTGGAATTCTATCCCCATACACTTCTCCAGACATTGCGCAATTCAATAAGAAAGAGTTAAAAACCATAGTTGATGAGGCAGAAAATCATAATTTGAAAGTGGTTGCCCATTGTCACAGTTTGGAAGGAATTGAAAGATGTGCAAAGGCAGGTGTAAAATCCATTGAGCATGGTACTTTCATTGATAAGAAGGCTTCACAGCTACTTGCCAAAAAGAGAATGTATCTTACTCCGACATTGGTTGTTCATCACACACTAATTAAGGAAGGTTTCCCTGTTTGGGATAATTTTGCAGATGACAAGGTGAAAAAACTTAAAGAAGTTGTTAAAATACAAAAGGAAAACATTGCTACAGCTTATGAAGAGGGTGTAAGTTTCCTAATGGGGTCTGACTGTGGTGTAATAGACCATGGAAGAAACCTTGGTGAATTGAAATACCTTGTTGATGTAGGGTTAAGTCCTCTTGAAGCTATTCAGGCAGGTACAATTGAAGGGGCCAGATTCTTTAATCAGGAAAATGAGTTAGGTTCCATTGAAGCAGGTAAAATAGCTGATATGATTATTGTAAAAGAGAATCCAATTGATAAAATTGAGTCCTTAGAGAATAATGATAATATTTTGACTGTGATACAAGACGGCAGAATCTTGAAACACAATCCTATTTTTTAATTAAAAATGATTTTAGATGAATTGGATGAAGAGATGTAAAAAAAGAGATGTAAAAATATAATTTAAAAAAATAAGAGATAATAAAAATTATTATCTCTTAAAAATTCCTTTAATTTTGTCCAAGATACCAGTAGTAGTAAGAACAGTCACTCCGATACTGTAAATATCTTTAGCTCTTGCTTTGTCTACTCCTAGTTTCTCAGCAATCAAGTTAACTATCAAGTCTTCTGCTCCACCGCCTGCGGTGAAGTTTTCCGCAAAAATATCGCTGACGATATTTCCTTGGTCTTCTGTCAAGTTAGCTTGTTTCATTAGTTCTTGAATAAGATCTGAATTAGTCATAATAAAATATTTGTTATTATTAATATTTAATATATGCTATTTTTTTCATTATCAATGAATAATTTTTCAATTAAATTTTATATTTATGCGCTATTGTTTAAATATCGGTTTGCTTGCTGATTTTTAGGTATACCAAAAATTTATTTATCATATTATATATATAGTATAATAACATACATAACAATAGTTAAAAAATATTTATTAGGTGAAATTATGGCAATTGATAAAAAAGAAGTAAAAGTCGTTGGAATGCACTGTCCTTCATGTGCAAAAGCTGTTGAACTTTGCATGATGGATTTGGACGGTGTCGAATCTGCTGTTGTGGATTTGGATGCAAATAAGGTAGAAGTCGAATATGACACTGAAAAAGTATCTGATGTGGATTTAGCTGGTGCAGTTAAAGAAGCAGGATTCGATGTGGAATAAGAAGATTGTTTTCCAACATTTTTCTTATTTTACTTGATTTTTCAGATTATTTGATTTTTTTATAACTATTTTTAATTT